>NZ_LZSZ01000068.1:0-174301 GCF_001665645.1 Mycobacterium sp. 852002-30065_SCH5024008
GATGTGTATAAGAGACAGAATTGGGGCAGTGCACCACAACAATTCAGCGGCCCACCCGCCTGGAATCAACCCCCACCGAGGCGACGCAACCCCTGGCCCATCGTCGCCGCGGTCGCCGCGCTGGTGATCGTCGTCGTGCTGGCCGCCGTGGGCATCGCGATATTCATGGGAGGCGACGACAACAGTCCGCAGGCGAACCGCACGTCGACGACGACCACCACCACCAGGACCGTCCCCACCACGACAACCACCCGGCCCGCCAACCCGCAGAGCAAGTTGCTGGGCATGCTGCCCGCCGGGTATCCCAGTGGCGCTTGCACGCCCGCGACCCCTAAGTCCAACAGCATTTGGGTGAATGCGCTGGCCATGGTCGACTGCGACCAGAACACCAATCAGGGCGGCCCATCCCGCGCGGTCTACGGCCTGTTCGCCGATGCGAACGTGCTCAAGAAGGCGTTCGACGACGACGTCGCCGCGGTGCAGCTGATGAATTGTCCCGGAGCCGGAGCGTCACCGGATGGCTGGCACCACGACAGCACGCCGTCGGTGACCGCGGGCATGATCGCGTGCGGCACCTATAAGGACCACCCCAACGTGATATGGACCAACGAGGCGAAACTCATGCTCTGTGACGTCTACGGGGACCCCCCGGCCATCGAGGACCTGCATACCTGGTGGACCAATTACGGTGGCTGAGCGGATCCAAATCCGTAGCCGCGCTGCGCCTTTGAATTACGACTGAAGGTCGGGGCCCTCGGCGCGCAGATCGTCGACCGCCGACATGGCGCTACGCAACTTGGCCAACCATTCCTCGGCATGTTCGCCGACGAGCTTGACCGACCACGCGAGCGCGTCCGCGCGGGACCGGGCGACGCCGGCGTCGACCAATGTGTCGAGCACCTGCCGTTCCGGTTGCTTCAGGCGCGTCATCACCGGTACTGCGATGTGAGTGAAGAGGATTCGCTCCGCGATGGTGCTGGAGCCGACCTCGACCCCCCAGGAGACCTTGCGGCCGTAGCGATCCTGCGCCTCGTCGGCGATCCGCATTCGCTCCGAACGGGTTTCCTCGCGGAACCGCGATGCGCGTCCTTCCGCGCGTGCCTCGGTCTCTTTCTCCGAGCCCTGCGGTTCGGGCAGTCTTCCGATGACAGTGATTTCTTCGCGGTCGACGATGACCGTCGGGTCGCCGTCGAACCAGCTTTCGGGCAGGCGCCCGGCGAACCATTCGGCGGCGTCGCTCGCGTCGGGTTGCTGTGCCTGCTGCCAGCCGCCGGGGCGGCCGTAGCGCCGGCCGTGGGCGTGGTGAGATTTCATAATTACATGATTACATCGTTGCACCGGTAATGGAATGGCGTTCACCGCCGGCGAACGCAACCCCAGCGCCGGGCCGCGCGCGAAAGGTGCGTTCAAGTGCGGCCAACCCGTTGATATGGGCAGTTCAAAGTTGTATTTTTGGTAGCGAAGCAGGCCCGGAAACGACCAATTCTCAAGCGCCGGATGTCAGGGTAGAAAACCGGCCGCGTAGGACCCGCGCATGACGGAGCCCAACGCCCCCTAGCGTCGTCCGGGCCTGCCCATGTCCGCAGGATTTCCCGGTCAGTCACCGCCAGAACCGTCCCCGCGGCGGATCCGGAAGAGCTTGACCTCGTTCTTGATGCCCTTGAGGCGGCGGGCACCGGCGAACGACCCATCGAATGTGCCGGCGTCGCCGATCGCCTCCCAGACCGAGTCCGCCGCCAGCACTGTGCCGGGGCGCGCCACACTCGTGACCCGGCTCGCGACGTTGACCGGGCTGCCGAACCAGTCACCGGCCCGGCTCACCGCCATGCCGGAGGCCACCCCCGCTCGCAGCCGAGGAAAGTCGGCGTCGGTGTCGATGGTGTCCACGAGCTTCACCACGACGTCGAGCATCGGCAGCGGGTCGGGGCAGACGAACATGACCGCGTCGCCGATCGTCTTGATGAATCGCACGGGCGGGACGGTGATGTCACGGGCCAGGACCGCCAGCCGGTTGGCCAGGTGGCCCAGCTCCTCCGCCGACACCGCTTCGCCGATCCGGGTGAAGCCGACGAGGTCGGCGAAGGCCACCGTGATCTGACGCGCTCCCGGCAGCGGCTGGCCGGCGGCGCGCTCGGCGGCATTGACCGCTTCGGTCTCCATCATGTGGCGCAGCTGCATGAACATCATGTGCTGCAGCAGCGGGCCGAGTTCGGGCGCGATCTGGCTGACTAATGCCTTTGACGCCTTGGCGATTTCCAGTTCGGTGGCCCCGGGCCGCATAATCGCCGACAGCGCCGAATAGCGCATGACCTCGGCAGCGCGTGACAGGCCTTCGGTGAGCACCCGGACGACCAGCACCACCTGCTCGGGATCGAGGCCCAGCTCGACGAAACGCTCGGCGGCGGCGGCGGCCTCACCGTCGGCGCGCATGTGGATGACCGCATCGGGGTCGTCGACTCTGGCCAGACCGATCGCGCGCTGGATCTGTTGCAACCGCCCGAGGTCGATGCCGTGGGCCTCGCTGATCTCCCGGGCCGACACGTAGGTGCCGTCGTCACCGATGAGGTGGCGGGTTGCCAGCAACAGCGGCGGATTGGTCGTCCTGATCTCGTCGGGCGTGATGCCCTGCTCGAGCAGCCACTCCACTAATTCGGCCCGTTCGGCGCGTGCGCTGCCCTCGAGTCCGTCGAGCAGGTCCTCGTCCACTTCGCCAACGTACAACGGGCGTCGATCGCGAGCCATGATGGAGAGCGATGAGCGCACCACTGCTGCGGGGATTCCCGCCGATCGTCGATGAGCACGCGAGTGTCCTGATCCTGGGGTCGTTTCCGAGCGCACAATCCCTGGCGGTCGGTCAGTACTACGGCAACCCCCGAAATGCGTTCTGGCCGATCACCGGCGAGCTGTTCGGGTTCGACGCGACGGCGCCGTACGAATCACGGCTGGCCGCGCTGCAATCGGCGGGCGTGGCCCTCTGGGACGTGTTGCGCGCATGCCGCCGCGCCGGCAGCGCGGATGCGGCAATCGAGCCGAAAAGCTTGGCGGTCAACGACTTCGGTGGACTGTTCGCGCGGTACCCAACGATCGCGCGGGTCTACTTCAACGGCGCCAAGGCCGCGGAGCTGTACCGCAGGCTCGCCGAGGTCGACGAGCGCGTCGAGTACCGGCGGCTGCCGTCGACGAGCCCGGCCCACGCCGTCCGGCCGGGTGCCAAGCTGGCCGCGTGGCGCGAGATCGCGTCGATCGCGAGCGCGGCGAAGCCGGGCGAAGCGGGTCGGCGCAATCGATGACCGCGTCGATCGCGAGCGCGGCGAAGCCGGGTGAAGTGGGTCGGCGCAATCGATGACCGCGTCGATCGCGAGCGCGGCGAAGCCGGGCGAAGCGGGTCGGCGCAATCGATGAGGCGCAGCCCTTATGACACCGGCGGTTGCCGGTGTGCCCACGGCCTGGCGGATTCGATCTGCGCCGCCAGCGACAACAGCGTCGCTTCGTCGTACGGCCGGCCCACCAGCTGCACGGCGATCGGCAGGCCGTCACCGTCGAAATCCCACGGCACGGCCGCCGCAGGCTGTCCGGTCAGATTCCAGACCTGCTGGTAGGGCACCCGCTGCGCCACCGCCAGCAGCGTCCATACCGCGCCGCGGCGCTGGTAGGCACCGATGCGGGATGGGCCCGTCGCGTTGCCGGGCGTGACGACGACATCGACATCGTCGAAGATCGCTTGGATCCGCGCGGCCGCCGCCGGCTCCGCGTCGCGAAGGGCGGTCATCCGGCGGTCCGAGAAGAACGAACCGGCGCGCGCCAGGTTGCGGGTGCGCGCTTCGAGACGTTCAGGGTGAGCCAGTGAATCGGCGTCGTCACTGATACCGCGCAGGTAGCGGGGCAGGTAATTGGTCATGATGGCCGATGGCGGATAGTCGGGGTCGGCGGTGATCACGTCATGCCCCAGATCGCGCAGCAACGCGCCGGCCTGTTCGACCGCCGTGAGCTCATGCTTGCCGATCCTGACGGGCAGCGGGGTTGGCGACTTGGTGCTCAAGGCAATTCGCAGCTTGCCGGGGTGACGCGTCGCCGCGGCCACGAACTCCCCCTCGGGCCCCGGCACGGTCGACGTCGCATCGAGGAAAAGAGCCGCGTCCAGCACCGACCGGGCGAGCGGGCCGTTGACACTCAGCCCGTGCCACGCATCGTCATGCGGCTCCAACGACACCCGATCCCGTTGTGGTTTGACACCGAACAGGCCGCACCAGATCGCCGGGATGCGAATCGACCCGCCACCGTCGGACCCCAGCGCCAGCGGAGCGAGTCCGGCGGCCACCGCGGCGGCGCTACCGCCACTGCTGCCGCCCGGAGTGCGCCGGGGATTCCAGGGGTTGCGGGTCGCACCGAAGGTCAGCGATTCGGTGTAGGGAAACATCATCAGCTCGGGCACATTGGTTTTGCCGAGGATGACGGCGCCCGCGGCGCGTAGCCGGCGGACCACCTCCGCGTCGGAGGTCGCGGCGGTGCGGTGTCCGCCACTGCCGTAGGTCGTCACCTCGCCGGCGACGTCGACATCGTCTTTGATCGCGATCGGCACCCCGAGCAGCGGGAGCCGCTCGCCGGCGTCGAGGCGGTCCTGCGCGACGGCGGCCTCGTAGCGCGCGCTGTCCGAGAGCACCACGCGATAGCAGCGCAGCTGGCTGTCCAGCCGCGCGATCCGTTCCAGGTAGATTTCGAGCAGCTCGGGCGCGGTCAGTTTGCCGTCGGCCAGCATTCCTGCCTGAGCGGCCGCGCCGGCAAAGGCCACGTCGCGAGCGTCCACTGCGGCAGCGTATCCCCCGCACCGGGCCGGCCAGTACCGTGGGCGACATGTCCTGCGTGTTCTGTGCGATCGTCGCCGGGGAGGCCCCGGCCATCCGGATCTATGAAGACGACGACTACTTGGCGATCCTCGACATCCGCCCATTTACCCGCGGACACACCCTGGTGATCCCCAAGGGGCACAGCGTGGATCTCACCGACACGCCACCAGAGACGCTGGCGGGGATGGTCACCATCGGCCAACGGATCGCCCGGGCCGCCCGCGCGACGGAGTTGGCCGACGCGACCAACATCGCGATCAACGACGGCAGCGCCGCCTTCCAGACGGTGTTCCACATCCACCTGCACGTGCTGCCCCGGCGCAACGGCGACAAGCTGTCGGTCGCCAAGGGGATGCTGCTGCGGCGCGACCCCGACCGGGACGCCACCGCGGAAATCCTGCGCTCGGCCCTGGCCCGCATCGACGCCAGCCAGTAATACTGGGCGGATGGCACTTCCGTCCTGGGTCGAGCAGCGGTTGCTGCCTCAGGTTCTGCGCGTACACGACACCGTCTATCGCAGCACGAACGGCTGGATCGGTCATCGCATGCTGCTGATACCCAGCCTGCTACTCCATACCGTGGGCGCCAAGACGGGCCAGGCGCGAACAGCGGCGCTCACCTATGCCCGGGACGGCGACGACTACCTGATCGTCGCTTCCAAGGGGGGCGACCCGCGCGCCCCCGGCTGGTATCACAACCTGCGCAAGCATCCGGACGTGGAAATCAATGTCGGGCCAAGGCGTTTGGCGGTAACCGCCCGCGCGGTGCTGCCGGACGACCCCGATTACTCCCGGCTCTGGCAGATCGTCAATAAGAACAACGGCGACCGGTACACGGCCTACCAGCAGAAGACCTCGCGGCCGATTCCCGTCGTGGTACTCACGCGACGTTGACCCTGAACCTGACGCGGAGGTTTATTCTCCACTAGCGCGCGGTGAACTCCTCGATGGCTCACCAAACGGCGCGGGATCGGCTGGAGCGGGTATGAATCCCTGGGCGCGAAACCCATGGCGTCGATTCAGGCTGCCCCCGCGCCTCGGTTGGCTCTTCGTCGGCGCATACGGTTTGGCGGCCGCGCTCGTGGTGGCGTCCTCGATCGGCGGCTGGGAGGGCGCCTACGCAACCCGACCGGTCGACGAAATCGCCCTGGCTGTCTGCCTGCTGTTCGGGGCGGGGTGTGCCGGCTACGCGGCCCGGTCGGCGGCCGGGCGGCACAGGGCCGGATGGCTGGCAATGGTGACGGCCCAGCTGGGCTGGGCGGCGGGCGAGGTCATCTGGGCCGTGTACGACGTGCGTCCGAAACTGGCCCACGCCACCCATCCCGCCGCCGCGGAGATCGTGCTGTTGCTATGGCCGTTCGGCGCCTATGCATCGTTGGTGCTGTTGTCGCGCTTCTCGCGACAAAGCCCGCGGCGACTGGTGCTAGACGGCCTCATCGTGGCGACGTCGCTGTTCGTCGTGTCATGGGTCTTCGTCCTCGACAAACAGCTGCGCGAGGACAGCGGCTCCCGGGCGACGACGGTCGCCGAAGTCTTCAACGACGTCCTCCTGCTGACGACCGCGATCCTGATGCTGTCCCGGGTTCGTCGCGGCGACCCGCCGAGCCGCAACCTGCTGGCCGGGGGCGTGACGACGATCAGCATTGCCGACATCGCGATGGTGTTCAAGAGCGGGATCGGCAGCTACCAGGTCAGCGATCTCGTGGACCTCGGCAGAGTGGGCGGGCTCGCCATGATCGCGCTCGCCGCGCTGTCGAGCGTCTACGAGGTCCCGGTGCCGGGGGCGCGTGACGACGAAATACGGTCGCGCACCCGGCTGTGGCTGCCGTACCTGCCGCTGCTGGTGGCCGCCGCAGTTGGGCTGACCCGCGCGGTCAGGTTGATGGCGCACGGACCTCTGCTGATCGCGCTGGGGATCCTGGTGGCCGCGGTACTCGTCCGGCAGTTCGTCATGCTGATGGAGAACCAGAGATTACTGTCCGAGGTGGCGCGGGAAGCGTTCCGTGACAGCCTGACGGGGCTGGCCAATCGGGCCTACTTCCTCGATCGGCTCGAGCAGACCGTCGCCCGGCGAAGCTGCGAAATTTCGCCCATAGCGGTGTTGTGCCTCGACCTCGACAACTTCAAATCGGTCAACGACGCCCTCGGCCACCCTGCCGGTGACGAATTGCTGATCCGGGTCGCCGGGCGACTCACCGCCGCCTTGGACGAAAAGTGCGTCACCGCTCGCCTCGGTGGTGATGAGTTCGCCGTGCTCATAGAGGGGTCCGTCGAGGAATCACAAGAGGCGGCGAATCGAGTTCTCGAGGCGTTCAACGCCCCGATTCTGGTCGATGGCGTTCCGATACCGGTCCGACCGAGTGTCGGTTACACGGTGGCCACCGCATCGTCGGACTGCAGCGTCGAGCAGCTCCTCAGGCATGCCGACCTGGCCATGTACACCGCTAAACGTGAAGGCGGACAATGCATTCGGAGCTTCGTGCCGGATCTGTCCCTCTCGCTCTCGACGCCGCAGCTGGCTGGACCCGCCCCGGCGGCAGTGGAGGTCGCTGAGCCGAGTGCCGCACCGATGCTCCGGCGGGCCGCTGACGTAGGGACGGTGCAACCGCAGGAAGGTATCGACGGCATCCGGTGGCCCCCGACTGCGATCCGGATCGCTTTGGCCCTCTTGATGATTGGCGTGGTCGCCTTCACCGCGACCAGCGCCCTCTACCCGGATGCCAGCCACAGCGTCTTTTTCGCCAAATCCCTGTACTCGGCGTTGAACCTGCTGGCGGCCGGGTTGATCGCCGTTCGCGCATACCGCCTCAAGGCCGATCGCCTTGCGTGGTCTTTGATCGCGGCGGGCATGGCGTTGTCGGCGCTCGGTGACGTCGCCTATGCCTTATGGGTCCCGAACGCCCACTCGCCCTCGGTTGCCGATCCCGAATACCTGGCGTTCTATCCGTTCGTCTATGCGGGGATTCTGCTGCTGATGCAATCGCGTCTGAAGCGGGTGCCGATGCCCATCCGACTCGATTCCCTGGTGTGCGCGTTGGCCGTCGCCGCGCTGGCCGCGGCGCTGCGGGCCGGGCCCATGCATGCCGCCGCCGCACGGACACCCGCGACCGTGCTGGTGGGTCTGGTCTACCCGTGGGGCGATCTGGTCCTGCTGGCGCTGGCCGTCGGCATGCTGCCAATCCTCGGCTGGCGCAGCGAGTTTCGCTGGGGGTTTCTTGTGGTCGGGCTGGTTGGCTTCGCGGTCGCCGACACGGCCTACCTCTTTCAAACATCTGCGGGCTCATACCGGGTCGGCACCACGCTGGACGCGCTCTGGCCGGCTTCGTCGCTGCTGGTGGCGATGGCCAGCTGGGCGCGATGGTCGTCGGCGGCGCCGGCGCCCCGGCGTGGACTCAGCTCCTACGCGGTTCCGGTGACCTGCACCGTCGTAGCACTGGGCGTCGCCATCCTGGGGCACGATTCGCGGCTCGCGTCGACGCTCGCCGCACTGAGCCTCGTTGCGGTCGCCGCCCGATTCTCGGTGACCTTCCGGGATATCAGCATGCTGGCCGAAAGCCACAAGCAGGCTATGACGGACGAATTGACCACCCTGCCCAATCGGCGATCACTGGCGACGGCGCTGACCGAGCTGTCGGCTTCCGCGTCACCCGTCAGGACGTCGTCGAATCGTGCGCTGCTGTTGCTGAATCTTCATAAGCTGCGGGAGATCAACGAGTCCGTCGGTCGCCACTTCGGCGATGAGCTGGTGTGGCACATCGCAAACCGACTGGCGCACAGCGTTCGTCGCGATGATCTGCTTGCGCGCGTGAGCGACGAGGAATTCGCCATCCTGCTCGGTGAGGGATCGGATCTCGTCGCCGCACGCGCCCAGGCGGGTCGGTTGCTCGAAGGTGTCAGCATCCCATTCGAACTCGACGCCATCAGCGTGCAGATCGATGCGTCCATCGCCATCGCGCTCTACCCGGATCATTGCGACCATCCGCAAGAGCTGTTGAATCGCGCCGAGGCGGCGATCCCGCACGCCAAGTCCGCCCTCAGCAGGATCGCGGTGTACGAGTCCGCCTTCGAGATTGACCGTGACCACGACCCCAACCTCGTCGGGGAGCTGCGGGCCGCGCTGATCGATGGCGATCAATTGACGGTGCACTACCAGCCCAAGGTGAATGCGAGCGACGGAGCCGTCCACAGCGTCGAGGCGCTGCTGCGCTGGCAGCATCCCACCCGCGGGTTGCTGCTGCCGGAGGAATTCCTTCCGGCCGCCGAGCGGGCCGGTCTGATGCGCACGGTCGCCCATCGCACCATCAACGCCACGCTCGAGCAGATTCGGTCCTGGCGCGACCACGGCATTCCGCTGACCGTCGCGGTGAACCTGTCGACGACGAATTTGCTCGACCTCGACCTCGCGGTCACCATCGAGCGACTGCTGCGGGTCCACGGCTTACCGCCCGAGGCGCTGATCGTCGAGATCACCGAGAGCGCCCTCGTCGACTCGGACCGCTCCCGCAACACCGTCGCCGCCCTGCAGCTTCTCGGCGTTCGCATCTCGCTGGACGACTACGGCACCGGATGGTCGTCGCTGGCGCGCCTGCAGGACGTCTCGGTCGACGAGCTCAAACTCGACAGGCGATTCGTGGCGCGGCTGGCCCAGGACCCGCGATCGGTTGCCATCGTGCAGTCCACCGTGGACTTGGCGCACAACCTGGGCGCCGACCTCGTCGCCGAGGGGGTCGAAGACGAGGCAACCCTGAGCGCGCTGCGCGGCTACGGCTGCACCATCACCCAGGGGTTCGTGCACAGCGCGCCGTTGCCGCCGGACGAACTGCAACGCTGGATCACGACCAGGAGCGCGATCGCGGGCGTCGGATCCGAGCGATCGGCTGTGACGGATTGACCGGTTAGAACAACTCCTTGGCCAGCAACTCCAGGGTCAGCACCCGTGCCGGCGCGGTGACCGGATCGGTGCCGCGGCGGGCCGAGGCGACCGGGTGCACCATCACCTCGTCGACGTCGAACCGCTGCGCGAGCGCCCGCAACTGGTCGGCGGCCTCGGCCGGTGTACCCAGGACCGCTCGTTGCAGCCCGCTCTCCACGATGTGCTCCTGCTGTGGCGTCAGCTCGGCGCCTTGCGCTTCCTCGACCAGGGGCACCGGGCCGAGGGGCTGTCCGGTGCGCAGCTTCGCCATGATCTGCAGGTTGGGCAGCATCAATGCCGTTGCCTCGTCGCGTGTTTCGGCCACCGCGGCGTTCACCGTCAGGAACGTCACCGGTTCGGGAGTTAGGGCGCTGGGCCTGAATCGGGAGCGATAGAGCTCGAGCGCCTCTTCGGTTCCGGTGCCCGAGAAGTGATGCGCGAAGACGTACGGCAGCCCCTTGGCGGCGGCCAGGTGTGCCGAATACATCGACGAGCCCAACAGCCACAGGCGCGGCTCACTGGCCGCCGCCGGGGTCGCCTTGAGGCGATAGTCCCCCGAGCGCAGCGGCACCACCACGCCGCGCGCGCTCATCAGCGCCGCCACGTCGTCGAGATACTCCGGAAAGTTTTCGATGTCTCGGTCGTCCCGGCCGCTACGCAGCGCGTAGGAGGTCACCGGGTCGGACCCGGGCGCCCGGCCGATGCCCAGGTCGATGCGGCCCGGGGCGGCGGCCTCCAGCAGCGCGAACTGCTCGGCCACCGCCAGCGGCGCGTGATTCGGCAGCATCACACCCCCGGATCCCAGCCGCACCTGCGTGGTCTGCGCGGCCAGATAGGCGATCAGGACCGGCGGGCTGGTGGCGCCGACGGACGGCATGTTGTGGTGCTCGGCGACCCAGTAGCGCGTGAAACCCAGGCGATCCGCGGCCTGTGCCAGCTGCACGGTCGCGGCGAGCGCATCGCTGGTCGTCTGGTCAGTGCGCACCGGGACGAGATCAAGGACGGAAAGACGCACGTTCGCGTCAACGCCTGATGGCGTGCGAACGTTCCCGGGCGTCAGTGGTCCTTCGTAATCGAGTAATCCTTCAGCGTGATCGAACTGACGATGCGGTCGAAGACCTCCTGCGGGATCGGAGCCCCGCCCGGAATGTTGTCGACGACCAGCCATTGGTTGCGCTTGACGTAATCGTTGAACTCTTTGTGGTAGTTGGCGAAGCCGAGTTCGTAGTCATCACCCGCCGTGGCGAGCTCGCCGGCCAGGATGTAGGCGCCCAGGAGGGCGACGCTGGTTCCCTGGCCCGACAACGGCGAACAGCAATATCCGGCATCACCGACCAGCGCCACCCGGCCCTTCGACCAGCGATCCATCTTGATCTGAGACATCTCGTCGAAGTAGAAATCCGGTGCGCCGCGCATGTATTCCAGCAGTTGGGGACGCACCCACCCGTCGTCGGCCATCCGCCGCTCCAGCTCGGCGAACTGCGCCTCGGTATCGCGGTAGTCGATGCGCAGGTCGGTGTCCATGAAACCCAGCATGGCCCGGGCCTCACTGTTGTTGCGGGCGCTGTACACCCCGGCCATCGTGGAGTCCCCGTAATGCCAGGTCTGCCAATAGTCCAGGTCGAGGAAATTGGGCACGGTGAAGATCGCCGCGTAAGTGTCTAACCGCTCGATGAATTGGTCCTCGGGGCCGAACACCAATCGGCGCACGTTCGAGTGCAGCCCATCTGCCCCGACGACCAGGTCGAAGCTGCGCGCAGGGGCACGTTCGAAGGTCACGTTGACGGCTGCGCCGTCGTCGTCCAAGCCGGTGATGGTGTCATCGAAGATGTATTCGGCCGTCCATTGGCTTGCGCCGTACAGCAATTCGACGAGGTCGTCACGCAAGAGCTCGATATCGAGGCTGTCGATGGGCCCGCCGGTGGGCGTCGACTCCGTGTCGCGGGAGAGCTCGTTGCCGTCGCGGTCGACGACGGAAGCACCGCGAATCTGTGTCTTCCGTTTTTGGGCGGCGGCCAGCAGCCCCATGCGTTCCAGCACTCCCAGCGCCGGCCCGCGCACGTCGATCGCCTGACCGCCTGGCCGCGGCCCGGGGTGGCGCTCCACCACGGTGACCGAATAACCGTGCCGTCCAAGCCAATAAGCCGCCGTTGCACCGGCCACGCTGGCGCCGGAAATCAGAACGTCAGTCACTTAATCCCTGCCAGCCTTTTCGCGTCTCGGAAAACGTCGTCGAGCATTGCTGGTGTCAACCTACCGGTAAACATGTTTTGCTGGCTCGGGTGGTAGCAGCCGAGTAACCGCACACCAGGGGCGAATTGCGCCACCACCCCGTGGCCGAACCGCGGTTTGCGCATGGCGGATGCGCCCGGCAGGCGCAGCGCGATCTGCCAGGCGAACCCGCCCAACGCCACGATCGTGCGCACATGATCGGACACCAGCCGCCATTCGGCCTCCAGCCACGGCCAGCAGGTGTCGCGCTCCGCCGGCGTCGGGGCGTTGGCCGGGGGCGCGCACCGCACCGGTGCCACGATGCGAATCCCATTGGCCTGCAACCCATCCGCGGCGTCAACGCTGGTGGGTTGGTTCACCAGCCCGGCTCGGTGCAGCGCCGCGTAAAGCTGATCGCCGGACCGGTCACCGGTGAACATGCGTCCGGTCCGGTTGGCCCCGTGCGCGGCGGGCGCCAGCCCGACGATCAACAGCCGCGGTCGCTCCGACCCCCAGCCCGGAACGGGCCGGCCCCAATACGGCTGGTCGGCGAACGCGCGGCGCTTGAGGACGGCCACGTCTTCGCGCCATTCGACCAACCGCGGGCAGGCCCGGCAGACGCTGATCAGGGCGTCGAGCTCGGGGATCGACGCGGCGTGCGGGGCGAGCGCGGCAACCTGTGCGGCGTCGGCGGCCACCGTGGTCTGCGGGGTCGCCGGATCACCCGGCCATCCGGTGCCGGGAACCACTGGAGAATCGAACGCCTGGCCGGTACGAGGGTGAGCGAGCACATGAACATCCTGCAGTCAGCCGGTAGGCGCCGGCCGAACGCCCTGAATATTCAGTGGTCCCGCCGCACATCAACGGCTAAATTCTCCCCGGGATATTTCATGAGCCATACGAGCCGCGGCCCGGCGTTTCTGATCCTGTCCGCCACGCTGATGGCGACGGCCGGTACCGGCATCTCGGTGATCGCGTTTCCGTGGCTGGCGTTGCAGCATCACGACCGCGCGCGCGACGCGTCGATCGTGGCCGCGGCCATGACGCTGCCACTGGTGCTGTCCACCCTGGTCGCCGGCACCGCGGTCGACTTTTTCGGCCGCCGCCGGATTTCGCTCGTTTCCGACTCACTCTCCGGCGCGGCGGTGAGCGCCGTCCCGCTGACCGCCTGGCTGTTCGGCGCGGGCGCGATGAACGTCGCCGAGCTGGCCGGGTTGGCCTTCTGCGCGGCCGCCTTCGACCCGGCCGGGGCAACGGCGCGCCAGTCGATGCTGCCCGAGGCCGCCGCCCGCGCGGGCTGGTCGCTGGACCGCACCAACAGCCTCTACGAGGCGATCCTCAACCTCGGTTTCATGGTGGGCCCCGGCATCGGCGGCTTGATGATCGCCACGGTCGGCGGCGTCAACACCATGTGGGTCACGGCGGGTTGTTTCGGCTTGTCGCTGTTGGCGATTGGTGCGCTACGGCTCGAGGGCACCGGCAAGCCCCACCACGCGACCCGCCCCGACGGGTTGGTCTCCGGCATCGTCGAAGGCCTGCGGTTCGTCTGGAGTCTGCGGGTGCTCCGGACGCTCGGCCTGATCGACCTGGCCGTCACCGCGTTGTACCTGCCGATGGAAAGTGTTTTGTTCCCAAAGTATTTCGCCGACCAGCACCAGCCCGCCCAGTTGGGTTGGGCGCTGATGGCGCTCGCGGTCGGCGGGGTGGCGGGCGCGCTGGGTTATGCGGCGCTCTCGAAATACACCCGGCGGCGTACGGCCGTGCTGACGGCGACCCTGACCTTCGGCGCGGCGACGGTGGGCATCGCGTTCCTGCCACCGCTGCCGGTGATCTTGGTGCTCTGCGCGGTGACCGGCCTGGTCTACGGGCCGATCCAGCCCATCTACAACTACGTCATGCAGACCCGGGCGCCACATCATCTGCGCGGCAGGGTGGTCGGGGTGATGGCGGGGCTGACCTACGCCGCCGGGCCGTTGGGCCTGCTGGTGGCCGGTCCGCTCGCCGACGCCGCCGGGTTGAACGCCACCTTCCTGGCGCTGGCGGTGCCGATTCTGCTGATCGGGTTGTTGGCCATACGGCTGCCGTCGCTGCGGGAGTTGGACCGCGCGCCGGAGTTGGAGGCGAGTCGGCAGTCGCCGCCGTGATCCGTCAGTCGCCGAGGATCTTGCGCTTTTGCTGCTCGAATTCCTCATCGGTAAGCAGCCCCCGGTCTTTCAGCGCGGCCAGCCTCTCGAGCCGCTCGATCGGGACTGCACCCTGTTGGGTCTGCGCCGCCTCCATGGCGCCGAACGCCTGCTGCTGCATCTCGGCTCCGCGCCGCATCATCTCCTCCCGGAATGCGGTCGGATCGGCAATGGCTTGGCGGATGACATCGGCCATCGGCATACCCATGACCTGAGCGCCCGCCAGGTCGGGACGGCCCGAGGTCACGGCGTCGATTGCCACGTCGGCCGTGGCGGCCGGCTGGCGGTCCATTTGGACGCGGCTGTGGTCCTTCGGGTCGTAGAGCACCGGCAGTCTCATGCCCGGACGCGGTGGGCTCAGCTGAGGTAGCAGCGCGGTGAGGCTGGCCTCGAACGGCGGTTCGGCGTCCGGCGTGACCCGCAACAGCAGCTTCCAACGAACTTCGGTGTTGCCAACCAGGTTCGGGTTGCCGATCGTGACGGCAATCGCCGACTGCTCGACGGAGAGAACCTCCGCAAACGCACGGATGCCGACTTTGCTGAGATCTCGCCGTCCGAACATCTCTGACCCGACCTTTCGGAGAATCGCTCAACTGTACAGCCGCCGATGGGCCCGTAGGATCGGTCCGTGACCGCTGATGTCCTGGCCGAGCTCATCGCCGGCCTGCCCGACGGCATGGTCGTCACCGACCCGACCGTGACCGAGGGCTACCGCCAGGACCGCGCCTTCGACCCGTCGGCCGGCAAACCGTTGGCCGTGGTCCGGCCGCGGTGCACCGAGGACGTGCAAACCGTGTTGCGCTGGGCATGTGCTCACGCGGTCCCGGTGGTGACCCGGGGCGCCGGCAGCGGCCTGTCCGGTGGGGCGACGGCGCTGGACAACGGGATCGTCCTGTCGACGGAGAAGATGCGCGACATCACCGTCGACCCGGTCACCCGCACCGCGGTGTGCCAGCCGGGTTTGTTCAACGCCGAGGTCAAGAAGGCCGCCGCCGAGCACGGCCTGTGGTATCCCCCCGATCCGTCGTCGTTCGAGATCTGCAGCATCGGCGGCAACATCGCCACCAACGCCGGCGGCTTGTGTTGCGTCAAGTACGGCGTCACCACCGACTATGTGCTGGGGATGCAGGTGGTGCTGGCCGACGGCACGGCGGTCCGGCTCGGCGGCCCGCGGCTCAAGGACGTCGCGGGGCTGTCGCTGACGAAGCTTTTCGTCGGCAGCGAAGGCACCCTGGGCGTCGTCACCGAGGTAACGCTGCGCCTGGTGCCCAAGCAGAACGCGTCCAGCATCGTGGTGGCCGGCTTCGCCACGGTCGAGGCGGCGGTCGATGCGGTGCTCGGGGTCACCGCGCGGTTGCGCCCGTCGATGCTGGAGTTCATGGATTCGGTGGCCATCAACGCCGTGGAGGACACCTTGCGCATGGACCTGGACCGGGGGGCTGCCGCGATGCTGGTGGCCGGGTCCGACGAACGCGGCGGGGCCGGCAGCGAAGACGCCCAGATCATGGCCGCGGTGTTCGCCGAACACGGTGCGACGGAGGTGTTTTCGACCGACGACCCCGACGAGGGCGAAGCGTTCGTGGCCGCCCGCCGGTTCTGCATCCCCGCGGTGGAGGCGAAGGGATCGCTACTGCTCGAGGATGTCGGGGTCCCGCTCCCGGCGCTGGGCAGACTGGTCACCGGCATCGCGCGCATCGCCACCGAGCGTGACCTCACCATCTCAGTGATCGCCCACGCCGGTGACGGCAACACCCACCCGTTGATCGTGTACGACCCCGCGGACGCTGCGATGACCGAGCGGGCCCATCTCGCCTTCGGCGAGATCATGGATCTGGCCGTCGGGCTCGGCGGGACGATCACCGGCGAGCACGGCGTCGGCCGGTTGAAGCGGCCGTGGCTGGCCGGCTATCTCGGGCCCGAGGTGATGGACCTCAATCGGCGGATCAAGCAGGCCCTGGACCCGCGGGGCATCCTCAACCCGGGCGCGGGGATCTAGTTCTCTACTCATCGCCCGGCGGGCCGGGCGGTCGATGTCGACTGCCCTGCTGGCCGGGCACTCGGCGGTAGGGCAGTTGACATTGCCCCACGATTGTCGTACGAATGAGACATGGTCACGGTTATGTCTCATAGCGCACCGGTCAAGTTCGAGCTGGCGACCGCCGACACCTGGCGGGATCCGTGGCCGATGTACCGCGCGCTTCGCGACCACGATCCGGTGCACCACGTCGTGCCGGCCAAGCGGCCCGACCATGACTACTACGTGCTGTCCCGGCACGCCGACGTGTGGGCCGCCTCCCGTGACCACGAGACATTTTCCTCCGCGCAGGGATTGACCGTCAATTACGGCGACCTGGAAATGATTGGGCTGCAGGACAATCCACCGTTTGTCATGCAGGATCCACCGGTGCACACCGAGTTTCGGAAACTGGTGTCGCGCGGCTTCACTCCCCGACAGGTTGAGGCGGTGGAGCCCAAGGTGCGCGAGTTCGTCGTCGGGCGCATCGAGCGGCTGCGCGCGAACGGCGGCGGTGACATCGTCACCGAGTTGTTCAAACCCCTGCCGTCGATGGTGGTCGCGCACTACCTCGGTGTCCCCGAGGCGGATCGGGCGCAATTCGATGGATGGACCGATGTGATCGTCGCGGCCAACACCGTTGAGGGCGGCGTCGCCGGTGCGCTGGAAACGGTGGGTGATGCGGTCGGGTCGATGATGGCCTACTTCACCGCCTTGATCGAGCGCCGCCGGACCGAGCCCGAGGACGACACCATCTCGCACCTGGTGGCCGCCGGCGTGGGCGCCCACGGTGATATCGCCGGCACACTGTCGGTGCTGGCGTTCACATTCACCATGGTCACCGGCGGCAACGACACCACCACCGGAATGCTCGGCGGCTCAATGCCTTTGCTGCATCAACGCCCCGACCAGCGCCGGCTGCTTGCCGATGATCTGGGGCTGATCCCCGACGCGGTCGAGGAGTTGCTCCGGCTGACCTCGCCGGTGCAGGGATTGGCCCGCACGACCACCCGCGACGTGACGATCGGCGACACCACCATCCCCGCCGGTCGCAAAGTGTTCCTGCTGTATGGGTCGGCCAACCGCGACGAGCGCCAATATGGTCCGGACGCCGGCGAACTCGACGTGACGCGACGCCCGCGCAACATCATGACCTTCAGCCACGGCGCGCACCACTGCCTGGGCGCGGCGGCGGCGCGGATGCAATCCCGGGTCGCCCTGACCGAACTGCTCACCCGCTGCCCGGATTTCGAGGTCGACGAGTCCGCGATCGTCTGGTCGGGGGGAAGCTACGTGCGGCGCCCACTGTCGGTACCGATCAGGGTGAAGCGCTGATGCCGAACGACTGGCTGGGCACGCACCGCACCGAAGCGGCCGCGGACCGGATCCTCGACGCGGCCGAGCAGCTCTATACCGAGCGCGACCAGGCTTCGATCGGCATGAACGACATCGCCAGGGCCGCCGGCTGTTCCCGCGCGACGCTGTACCGGTACTTCGAGAACCGCGAGGCGCTGCGAACCGCCTACGTGCACCGCGAAACCCGTCGGCTCAGCCGCGCGATCAAGGAGCAGATCGGCGGCATCGACGATCCCCGGGAACGGCTCGTCGCGAGCATCACCGCCACGCTGCGGATGGTTCGCGGCAGCCGCGCGTTGGCGTCGTGGTTCGCCATCACCCGGCCTCCGATCGGCGCCGAGGTGGCCGGGCAGTCCGAGGTGATCACCGCCCTCGCGGCCGCGTTCGTCGGCTCACTCGGGCCGGAAGATGCCGCCGTGGTGGAGCGCCGGGCGCGCTGGGTGGTGCGAGTGATCACTTCGCTGCTGCAGTTCCCGGGCCGAGACGACGCCGACGAGCGGGCGATGATCGAAGAGTTCGTCGTGCCGATCGTCACGCCGGTTTCCGCCCGGCGCTAGGCGGCCGTTTCGTCAGACCGGGACCCGACGACCCGGGCGCTCCGGTCCGCACGCGCGTGAAGCGGTGCAGCAGCCAGGCCAAGGGGATGGTCAGCGCCATCGTCGCGATGAAGAGGCCCAGCATCGAGCCGGTGTAGACGTGGGCTCGGACGACGTAGACCATGGCGAATTCCATGGTGATCAGGTGGATGAGGAAGATTTCGTAGGAGATCTCCCCCAGCCACACCATTGGCCGCGTCGCCAGCAGCCGCCAGTACCAGCCCTGGTCCCCCAGGGCCAGCGGCGCCACCGCGAGCGCGGAGATCACGGCGTAGAAGCACGTCTTGAACAGGGCCTCGCTCAGCGTCGCCGGCGACGTGGTGGGCGCGCCGGCGATGGGAGTCGAGACGATGAAGTAGCAGATCGTGGCCAGCGGTATGGCCACGAACGCGTAGCCGCGCACGCCCATCGCCTGCAGCACGGCCAGCAGCATCCCGGCGAGGAACCAGGCCAGGTAGGTGGGCAGCCAGAGCCGCGCGCCGTCGGGGAACCAGTGATCGGTGTGCACGAGGATCAGCCAGGCCGGGCTGATCAGCGTCAGCGCGGCCAGCGCACCCAGCAGCAACCTCGGCTGCCACCGCCGCCGGCAGACGAGCACCAACAGCAGGTATGCCAGCAACGGGAGCAGCAGGTAGAAGGACGCCTCCACCGCGAGGCTCCACATCTGAGTCAGGCCCTGATGCAGGTACTTCCCCAGGTAGCCGTTGCAGTAGATCTGCGTCAGCGTCAGGTTGCGCACCAGGCCGAGCCACGTGTGCCCGGGGTTGGGTCCCGCCTCGCGGAAGTGGTACAGCACGTAGGCGAACAGCACGGTGATGACGTAGGCCGGCATGATGCGCCGAACCCGATGCCACGCATAGCGACTCAGCGACGGTGGCGGCCCGCCGGTGGCGGCTGATTTCAGCCACGGCCGGAACAGCAGGAAGCCGGAGAGCACGAAGAAGATCGGCACGCCGATCTCCATCCGGGAGCCAACCAGGCCCCAATAGCCGTGGGTGTACTTACCGGTGGTGTAGGCCGCGTGGGTTCCGACGACGAGAAGGGCAGCGACGGCACGGATTCCGGTCAGGGAGGCGACCCGGTCGACGTGGGCGGTCTGCTCGAGTCCGCCCTGGGCGTCTTGTTCTTCGGACAGGGTCATCCGGTGTGTTTCCTGCGCGGCTTTCCGCCGTCCCGGCTGCGGGGCTTGGTCGCCGACCGGTCCGGCTGAAGGTTGATCAGCACTCCCGAGATGCGGGTGTGCTCGAGTTTTTTCAGCGTCGACTTGGGCAGCTTGGCCGGCAACTCCACCAGCGAGAAGTCCGGGCCGATCGCGATGTGGCCGAAATCGCTGCGATGCAGGCCGCCCTCGTTGGCGATGGCGCCGACGATCGAGCCGGGGCCGATCTTGTGTCGCTTGCCCACCGCGATGCGGTAGGTGGTGAAAGGTTTGGTCTGCCTTGGCTTTTCGGGACGCTCGCGATGTTCGGTGTGCCGCTCGCGCCGCTCGCGCGGCGGCTCGGGCGACATGAGAAACTCTTCGCCGTCGCGGGACTGTAGCGCCAGGGCCGCGGCTATGTCGGCCAATGGGACATCATGCTCGCGTTCGTAGTCCTCGACCAGCTTGCGGAACAGCTCGATTCCCGGACGGCCCAGCGCAGTGGTGATGGAATCGGCGAACTTCACCACCCGCTGGGCATTGACGTCCTCGACGGTGGGCAGCTCGGCCTCGGTGAGCGTTTGCCGCGTCGCCTTTTCAATCGCCTTGAGCAGGTGGCGCTCCCGCGGGGAGACGAACAGCAGCGCGGTTCCCGAGCGCCCGGCTCGGCCGGTGCGTCCGATGCGGTGCACGTAGGACTCCGTGTCGTGCGGGATGTCGTAGTTGAGGACGTGCGATATCCGCTCCACATCCAGCCCGCGCGCGGCCACGTCGGTGGCGACCAGGATGTCGATGCCACCGTCCTTCAGCGCGGCGACGGTCCGCTCCCGCTGGCCCTGTGGAATGTCGCCGTTGATGGCGGCCGCGGAAAAGCCTCGGGCCCTTAGCTTTTCCGCGACTTCCTCGGTGGCCTGCTTGGTGCGCACGAAGACGATCATCGCCTCGAACGGCTCGACTTCCAGCACCCGGGTCAGCGCGTCCATCTTGCGCGGACCGGCGACCTGGATGTAGCGCTGTGAAATGTTCTCCGCGGTAGCGGTTTTCGCCTTGGTGGTGACCTCGAGCGGATCGTGCAGGTACTTGGTGGTGAGCTTGCGGATCGCCGCCGGCATGGTCGCCGAGAAGAGGGCGACCTGTTTGTACTCGGGGGTGTCGGCCAGGATGCGTTCGACGTCCTCGGCGAAGCCCATGGTGAGCATCTCGTCGGCCTCGTCGAGCACCAGGTAGTCGACGTGCGACAGGTCCAGTGTCCCGCGTTCGAGATGGTCGATCACCCGGCCGGGGGTACCGACCACCACCTGGGCGCCGCGCCGCAGCCCGGCCAGCTGAACCGTGTAGGAGGAACCGCCGTAGATCGGCAGCACGTTGATCTTCGGGAGGTGGGCCCCGTAACGGCTGAACGCCTCGGCCACCTGCAGCGCCAGCTCCCGGGTGGGGGCCAGCACCAGCGCCTGCGTCACCCTGCTGGTGGCGTCGATCTTGGACAGGATCGGGATCGCGAACGCCGCGGTCTTGCCGGTGCCGGTCTGCGCCAGCCCGACCACGTCCGAGCCCTCCATCAGCGCCGGAATGGTCGCCGCTTGGATGCCAGTGGGCGACTCGTAGCCGACGTCGGCGATCGCCCGCAGGACCGAGGGGTGGATCTGCAGGTCGGCAAACGTCGGAGAGGCAGCCTCAGGCGAGGTGTCCGGGAGGGTCATCGTCCAAGGAGTCTAGTGGTGATCGCGAGCTCAGCGGACCTGAGCGCTGCGGGTCACCACCATCGAGCCCCGTGGTGATCGCGAGCTCAGCGGACCTAAGCGCTGCGGGTCACCACCATCGGGCCCCCTGGTGATCGCGAGCTCAGCGGACCTAAGCGCTGCGGGTCACCACCATCGGGCCCCGTGGTGATCGCGAGCTCGGCGGACCTAAGCGGTGCGGGTCACCACCATCGGGCCCCGTGGTCTTGGCCCCGTGATCATGAGCACAGCCGCGCCGGGCCCGGCCATGCCTGTCACACCGGCGCGCGCGATGACGGTACGGTGCGCGATGTGTGGTCGATACCCCGCCGTACCGAGCCACTGACCGGCTCGGCAGCTCTCGCGTTGATCGCCGTGACGTTGACCGGCTGTGGTTCGGGAGACTCCACGGTCGCGAAGACGCCGCAGGCTACGACGACTACGGACACCCCGTCCATCACCGCCCCGGCTCAGCCTTCCGGCGCCGCCGCGCCGCCCGGCAGTAACGCCGCGCCGGCGGACCCGTGCGCGGTCAACCTCGCCTCCCCCACGATCGCGAAGGTGGTCTCCGAGCTCCCGCGCGACCCGCGCAGCCAGCAAGGCTGGAACCCCGAGCCGCTGGCCGGCAACTACAACCAGTGCGCCCAGCTGTCGGCGGTGATCATCAAGGCCAACACCAACGCCGTCAACCCCACCACCCGGGCGGTGCTGTTCCATCTCGGGCAGTTCATCCCGCAGGGGGTCCCCGACACCTACGGGTTCAATGGCGTCGACGCGTCGCAGACCACCGGCGACACGGTGGCGCTGACCTACCCCAGCGGCATCAACGGGCTGAACACCGATGTGCGATTCCACTGGAACGGCAACGGCGTGGAGCTGATCGGTAACGCACCGGGTCACTGAGCCCGCCTTTCCGTCAGTCCCCTCACCTACAGTTGCTGCTGTGTTCGTCACCGGCGACAGCATCGTGTACAGCGCGTCGGACCTCGCCGCAGCAGCCCGCTGTGAGTACGCCCTGTTGCGGGATTTCGACGCGAAGCTGGGCTGGGGACCCGCCGCCACGGTCGAGGACGATCTGCTCGCGCGGACCGCTGTCCTCGGGAACGAGCACGAGCGACGCGAATTGGACCGGCTGCGCGAGCAGTTCGGCGATGGCGTTGCGGTCATCGGCCGCCCGGCCTACACGCCCGCCGGCCTCGCGGCGGCCGCCGAGGCGACCCGGCGCGCCATCGCCGGCGGCGCGCCCGCGGTGTATCAGGCCGCCATGTTCGACGGCCGCTTCCTCGGCTTCGCCGACTTTTTGGTGCGAGACGACGAGCACTACCGAGTGATCGACACCAAGCTGGCCCGTTCGGCCAACGTCACCGCGCTGCTCCAGCTGGCCGCGTACGCCGACGCGCTGGCCGCATCCGGTGTGGCGGTGGCCCCCGAGGCCGAACTGCACCTGGGCGACGGGACGGCGGCGCGCTACCGCGTCCGCGACCTCGTTCCGGTCTACCGCTCTCAGCGTGCCCGATTGCAGCGGCTCCTCGACGAGCACCACGCCGGGGGCGCCGCGGTTCGCTGGGATGACGAGGGCGTGGGCGCCTGCTTGCGTTGCCCGTTGTGCACCGAGCAATTGCGGGCCACCGACGATCTGCTGCTGGTCGCCGGCATGCGAGTGGGCCAGCGGGACAAGTTGATCGACGCCGGAATCACCACGGTGTCCGAGCTCGCCCGGCACACCGGCCCGGTGGCGGACATCTCGTCCGGCGCGATCGGCAAACTGACACCCCAGGCGAGTCTTCAAGTCCGCCAACGCGAAACCGGCACGCATCTTTTCGAGATCGTCGACCCGCAGCCGCTGACGCTGCTACCCGAACCGGACCCAGGCGACCTGTTCTTCGACTTCGAGGGCGACCCGCTGTGGACTGTCGACGGGCGGGAGTGGGGTCTGGAATACCTGTTCGGCGTCCTGGAAGCGGGGCCGGCCGGCACGTTCCGTCCGTTGTGGGCGCACAACCGGGTGGACGAACGCAAGGCGCTGACCGATTTCCTGGCGATGGTGGCCAAGCGCCGCAAGCGCCGTCCGAACATGCACATCTACCACTACGCGCCGTACGAGAAGACCGCGCTGCTGCGGCTCGCCGGCCGCTACGGGGTCGGCGAGGACCAGGTTGACGAATTGCTCCGCAGCGGAACGCTCGTAGACCTTTACCCGTTGGTGCGCAAGAGCATTCGCGTGGGTGCGGAGTCGTTCAGCCTGAAGGCGCTGGAACCGCTCTATATGGGAGCGCAGCTGCGGGCCGGCGACGTGACCACGGCCACCGGTTCGATCACCTCCTACGCCCGGTACTGCGAACTGCAGGCCGACGGCCGTCGCGACGAGGCCGCCTCCGTGCTCAAGGAAATCGAGGACTACAACCACTACGACTGCCGCTCGACCCAGGAACTGCGTAACTGGTTGATGTTGCGCGCCTACGAATCCGGCGTCGTACCGGTCGGCGCCCAGCCCGTCCGGGGCGGCAACACGGTCGAGGACCGTGACCAGTTGGCGGTGACCTTGTCGGCGTTCACCGGTGACGCCGCCGTCGGTGAGCGCACGCCCGAGCAGATGGCGGTGGCACTGCTGGCCGCGGCGCGCGGCTACCACCGGCGCGAGGACAAACCGTTCTGGTGGGCCCACTTTGACCGGCTGAACTTCCCCGTCGAGGAGTGGGCGGACAACACGGACGTCTTCATCGCCGAGCACGCGTCCGTCAGCGTGGACTGGAACACGCCGCCCCGCGCGCGCAAGCCGCAGCGGCGGGTCCGATTGCGCGGCGAGCTGGCACGCGGGGAGCTGGTGGCCGACGTCTTCGCGCTCTACGACCCGCCGGCCCCCCCGGGGATGTCCGATGATCCCGACCGGCGGGCGGCCGGACGCGCCACTGTCGTCGAGGCCGACGATCCGGCGCTGCCCACCGAGGTGACCATCGTTGAGCGAGTAGGCAACGACGGCAAGCCATTCCACCAGCTCCCGTTCGCGCTCACCCCGGGCCCGCCGATTCCGACGACCGCACTGCGCGAGTCGATCGAGGCGACGGCCGCCGCCGTGGCGGCCGGCTTGCCGCAGCTACCCCGCAACGCCGTCGCCGACATCCTGCTGCGCCGCGCGCCCCGCACACGCAGCGGGACCGCGCCGCCGCATGGCGCCGAGACTTTAGCCGACATCGACACCGCGGTACTGGATTTGGATTCGTCGTACCTGGCGGTGCACGGACCGCCGGGCACCGGCAAAACGCATACCGCCGCCCGGGTGATCCAGCGCCTGGTCACCGACCACGGCTGGCGCGTCGGCGTCGTGGCGCAATCGCATGCCGCGGTGGAGAACCTGTTGGACTGCGTCATCGACGCCGGGCTGGAGCCGGCGCGGGTGGCGAAGAAACGCAACGACCACAGCGCCCCGCGCTGGCAGGAAATCGACGGCGGCGCTTACGCCGCATTCATCGCCGACACCGCGGGCTGCGTGGTGGGCGGAACCGCATGGGATTTCGCCAACGCCAATCGGGTCCCGCGCGACAGCCTGGACCTGCTGGTGATCGACGAGGCGGGCCAATTCTGTCTGGCCAACACCATCGCCGTGGCGCCGGCTGCGGCGAACCTGTTGCTGCTCGGTGACCCCCAGCAGCTGCCGCAGGTCAGCCAGGGAACCCATCCCGACCCGGTTGACACGTCCGCCCTCGACTGGCTGGTGGACGGCCAGCGCACGCTGGCCGACGAACGGGGCTATTTCCTCGACCTCTCGTACCGGATGCACCCGGCGGTGTGCGCCGCGGTGTCCGCCCTGTCCTACGAGGGCAGGCTGCATTCCCACGAGTGCACCGCCGCCCGACACCTTGCCGGATACCGGCCCGGCGTGCGGACGCTCACCGTAGGGCACCACGGCAACTCGACGGAGAGCCACGAGGAGGCGGAGGCGATCGCCGCCGAGATCGATCGACTGCTCGGCACACCGTGGACCGATGAGCACGGCACCCGGCCCCTGACCGCTTCCGACGTGTTGGTGTTGGCGCCCTACAACGCCCAGGTGGCGCTGCTGCGCCGGCGGTTGGCCGCCGACGGGCTCGGCGGGGTCCGGGTTGGCACGGTCGACAAGTTCCAGGGCGGGCAGGCGCCGGTGGTGTTCATCTCGATGACGGCCTCTTCCGCGGACGTGGTGCCGCGCGGAATGTCGTTCCTGCTCAACAGGAACCGACTCAACGTAGCCATCAGCCGGGCCCAGTATGCAGCTGTCATCGTTCGCTCGGGGTCGCTGACCGAGTACCTGCCCAGCACGCCCGCGGGGCTGATCGACCTGGGCGCGTTTCTGGCGTTGACGCAGCCGACGTGAGGACCGGCCCGGCCCTAGTTGCCGGACGAGTGGCGACCGTAGCCGGTCGGGTCGTCGTCGGCATCGCGGTGCCGGTGACCGCGCGCCGAGAGTTCGGTTACCGGACGGAAGCGCTGACGGGTGTCGACATGGGAGCCGTTGTGCGCGAAACCGATTGGGCCACCGTTCGGGACGGGGTCGTCGCGCCGACTGTGCCATGCCGACGGCGGGCGCGGGCGCGCGGGCCGATCGGCCGGCGCCCCTGCACGGCTTTCGCGCCCGTACGCCGCTCGCGATGCCGGGGCGGCCTCGGGTTCCCGAAGAAGGATGAATTCGACGTAGTAGTCGTCGTCATAGTCGTCGCCGACCAGGTCGCCCACCTCGGATGGGCCGCCAGACATTGCCGACGGCGCGTAGCCGAGCAAGAACAAGGCGGCCACGATTCCGAACAGCGCGATGAACGCGGGCAACAGCACAGATTGCGACATCGCGGCCGCGAACGGGTCACGCAGGAATTCGGGCAGTTGCAGTGTGGCAGGCGCCTCCTCGCCGACACCGCCGGACGGTTGCGGCGGCATCTCGGCGCCGATCCGTGCGGTCATGAACGCGGCCATCCCGGCGCTTCCGAGCACCGCGCCGAGCTGGCGGACCGAGTTGTACACGGCGGAGCCCGCGCCGGCCAGCCGAGGCGGCAGGTTGCGCGTCGCGGTGGCGGTCAGCGGCGACCACACGAACGCCATCCCGACGCCCGACGCGAAGAAGGGCAACACCAGCCGCCAGATCGGCGTCGCCGGCGACATCTCGAAGGTGAGCCAGGTCAGCGCTATCGCCAGCACCGAGAAGCCGAACCCGAGGACCGGCCGTGGATGGTATTTGTCGACCATCCTGCCGACGAACGGCGCGAACACACCGTTGGCGATCGCCATCGGCGCGATCAGCAGGGCCGAGCGCGTCGGCGACAGCCCGCACACGGCCTGCGCGTAGAACGTCAGCGGCAGCATCATTCCGGTCGCGGCGAACGAGACGATGGCCACCCCGACGTTGCACAGACCGAAGTCGCGGTCACGGAAGATCACCAGGGGAATCAGCGGCTCGTCGGTGTTCATCGACTGCCAGAACACGAACACCGTCATGAACCCGACTCCGGCGACCAGCATCGCCCAGATCCACGGTTGCCAGTGCGCGGCCTGACCCTGTTGCAGCCCGAACACGATCATGAACATCCCCACGCCGGACAGCGCGACGCCGACCACGTCGAATCGGTGTCCCTGGGTGGGCAACACCGGGACCAGCCAGTACGCCAGCGCGAGCCCGACCACACCGATGGGGACGTTGACGAAGAAAATCCACTGCCACCCCAGCCCGTCGACCAGTACGCCGCCGGCAAGCGGGCCCACCAGGCTGGCGACCCCGGCGGTGGCTCCCCACAGGCTTACCGCGACGCCGCGCCGCTCCGGCGGGAAGATCCGGGTGATCGTCGACAAGGTCTGCGGGGTGAGCACCCCGGCGCCGACACCCTGCACCACCCGGGCGACGATCAGCATGGCGGCGCTGCCCGACAACCCGCACCACACCGAGGCGACGGTGAACACCACCAGACCGATCAGGTACAGGTTCTTGGGGCCGAATCGGTCACCGAGCCGCCCGGCCACCAGCAACACGACCGCATAACCCAGCAGGTAGGCGCTGGTCACCCAGACCACCGTGTCGTAGCCGATGTGCAACTTGGTCATGATCGTCGGGTTCGCGATGGCGACGATGGTCGAGTCGACCATGATCATGAAGAAGCCGATCATCATCGCCCAGAGCGCGTTCCAGGGCTTCTGGGATTGCGGTGAGTTCTGGGTGAGGAAGTTCCAGCGCTTGGTGAGTTGGGCTGGGTTCGGCGCCGCGCGCCGGGTTACCCCGGACGACGGAGGCGTCGCCGCGGTCATCTACCCACCTCGTTTCAGCTTCCGTGGATGCCCGGCTGGACGGGGCCGGTCTGTCGACAGGCCCGGACCGTCACGGACATCCAGCCTGCATTATGGCCGCTGACACGATTGAGGGCAGCGACGGACCCGATCCGGGGTACACCCCGCGGGAAGGTTTCGTGTTCGGTCGGCGTTCTGCAGCGCGCACGTTAGCCTGGTAGGACGCCATTTGCAGGAGAGGCAAGATGCGGGCCCGACGGAAGCGGTCTTCGAACCGGTTTTTTAGCATGTCGCACGCGGAGCAGGCGCCGACGCCCACCAACGGCCGGCCCAAGACGTCCGCGCGGGCTTTGGCCCAGGTCATCGAGCGGAGCTCGCGGGTCCAAGGACCGGCGGCCGAGGCCTATGTGTCCCGGCTGCGCAACGCGCACCCGAGCAGCAGCCCTGCCGAGATCCTCGCCAAGCTGCAGAAGCGCTACGTGGGCATGGTGACGGCCAGCGGCATGGCGGTGGGCGCGGCGGCGACGATCCCCGGCATCGGCACCTTGAGCGCGCTGTCTGCCGCCGCGGCGGAAACGGTGACGTTCCTAGAGGCCACCGCGTTCTTCGTGTTGGCCGTCGCGGTGGTCTACGACATCCCCGCCGATCACCGGGAACGCCGCCGGGCTTTGGTGCTGTCGGTACTGGTCGGCGACAACAGTAAGGAAGCGGTCGCCCAGCTCTTCGGCCCGAGCCGTACCAACGGCGGCTGGATTTCCGAGAGCGTGGCCGCCGTGCCGCTGTCGTCGATGTCACGGCTGAACTCGCGATTGTTCAAGTCGTGGGTCAAGCGGTACGCGCTGCGACGCGGCGCCCTGGTGTTCGGCAAACTGCTCCCGGTGGGCATCGGGATCGTCGTCGGGGCCGTGGGCAACTACTTCGCGGGCAAGAAGATCGTCCGCAACGCCGACAGGGCGTTCGGCGCCCCGCCCGTGCGGTGGCCGCGCGCCCTGCACCTGGTGCCGCCGTTCCACGAAGCCGGCTAGCGCCCCTCCGACCCCCGTCTCCCTGGCGAATTGCTGGCGAAAGGTTAGCCTTTATAGGGCGGGAATCGTTGAGCATCGCCACTGCTGTGACATGCTCCACAATCCGAGGCCCGAGAAATGTACAGGCGCCGTGCAACAGCTGCGTAAGCGCTTGCAGGACAGAGGAATTGAGGCGAACAGCGGTCGTGAGCAACATAAGTTCACCATTCGGGCAGAACGAATGGCTGGTCGAGGAGATGTACCGCAAGTTCCGCGATGATCCCTCGTCGGTGGATCCGAGCTGGCACGAGTTCCTGGTCGACTACAACCCCGAGCCGACCGGCGAATCGGCCTCGAGCGCCCCGGCCGCCGGCGACGGCCAGCCCGCCGCGAGCGCCCCGCAAGCAAAACCCGCGCCGGTCGCCCAGCCGTCCGCCCAGACCGCCGCGCCGGCCCAACCCGCCGCCGGCAACGGTGCCGCCAGCGCCCCCGCGGCAGCACCGGCCAAAGCCAAAGCCCCGACTCCCCCGCCCGCCGAAGGCGACGAGCTGCAGACGCTGCGCGGCGCCGCGGCGGCCGTCGTCAAGAACATGTCAGCCTCGCTGGACGTGCCGACCGCCACCAGCGTCAGGGCCGTCCCGGCCAAGCTGATGATCGACAACCGGATCGTCATCAACAACCAGCTCAAGCGCACCCGCGGCGGCAAGATCTCCTTCACCCACCTGCTGGGCTACGCGCTGGTGCAGGCCATCAAGCAGTTCCCGAACATGAATCGGCACTACGCCGAGGTCGACGGCAAGCCCACCGCGGTCACACCTGCCCATACCAATCTGGGCCTGGCCATCGACCTGCAGGGTAAGGACGGCAAGCGTTCGCTGGTGGTGGCCGGCATCAAGGGTTGCGAGACGATGCGCTTCGCGGAATTCGTCTCCGCCTACGAGGACATCGTGCGCCGGGCCCGCGACGGCAAGCTGACCGCCGAAGACTTTGCGGGCGTGACGATTTCGCTGACCAACCCGGGCACCATCGGCACGGTGCACTCGGTGCCGCGGCTGATGGCCGGCCAGGGCGCCATCATCGGAGTCGGCGCGATGGAATACCCCGCCGAGTTCCAGGGCGCCAGCGAGGAGCGCATCGCCGAACTGGGAATCGGCAAGCTGATCACGCTGACCTCGACGTACGACCACCGGATCATTCAGGGCGCGGAATCCGGTGACTTCCTGCGCACCATCCACGAGATGCTGCTGTCGGACGCGTTCTGGGACGACATCTTCCGCGAACTGGGCAACCCATACCTGCCGGTGCGGTGGAGCACCGACAACCCAGACTCGATCGTCGACAAGAACGCCCGGGTGATGGAGTTGATCGCGGCCTACCGCAATCGCGGCCACCTGATGGCCGACATCGACCCGCTGCGGTTGGACGGCAGCCGCTTCCGCAGCCACCCCGACCTGGAAATCCTCAACCACGGGCTGACGCTGTGGGATCTCGACCGGGTGTTCAAGGTCAACGGCTTTGCCGGCCGCGAGTACAAGAAGCTGCGCGACGTGCTGGGCCTGCTGCGCGACGCCTACTGCCGCCACATCGGCGTGGAATACACCCACATCCTCGAGCCCTCACAGCAAGAGTGGCTGCAGCAGCGCGTCGAGACCAAACACGTCAAACCGACGGTGGCCGAGCAGAAATTCATCCTGAGCAAGCTGAACGCCGCCGAGGCGTTCGAGACGTTCTTGCAGACGAAGTACGTTGGGCAGAAACGGTTCTCGCTAGAAGGTGCGGAAAGCGTGATCCCGATGATGGACGCGGCGATCGACCAGTGCGCCGAGCACGGCCTCGACGAGGTGGTCATCGGGATGCCGCACCGCGGCCGGCTCAACGTGCTGGCCAACATCGTCGGCAAGCCGTACTCGCAGATCTTCAGCGAATTCGAGGGCAACCTCAACCCGTCGCAGGCGCACGGCTCCGGTGACGTCAAGTACCACCTCGGCGCCACCGGCGTCTACCTGCAGATGTTCGGCGACAACGACATTCAGGTCTCTTTGACCGCCAACCCGTCGCATCTCGAAGCCGTGGACCCGGTGCTCGAGGGCCTCGTCCGGGCCAAGCAGGACCTGCTGAACCGCGGCGCCCACGACGACGGGGACGAGAAGGCCTTCTCGGTGGTGCCGATGATGCTGCACGGTGACGCAGCCTTCGCCGGCCAGGGCATCGTCGCCGAGACGCTGAACATGGCGGACCTGCCCGGGTACCGGGTCGGCGGCACCATTCACATCATCGTCAACAACCAGATCGGCTTCACCACCGCGCCGGAGTATTCGCGATCCAGCGAATACTGCACCGACGTCGCCAAGATGATCGGGGCGCCGATCTTCCACGTCAACGGCGACGACCCGGAAGCCTGCGTATGGGTGGCACAGCTGGCCGTGGACTTCCGGCAGAAGTTCAAGAAGGACGTCATCATCGACATGCTGTGCTACCGCAAGCGCGGCCACAACGAAGGCGACGACCCGTCGATGACCAACCCCGCGATGTACGACGTCGTCGACATCAAGCGTGGGGTCCGCAAGAGCTACACCGAAGCCCTGATCGGCCGCGGCGACATCTCACTGAAGGAGGCCGAGGACGCGCTGCGCGACTACCAGGGTCAGCTGGAACGGGTGTTCAACGAGGTCCGGGACCTGGAGAAACACGGCGTACAGCCGAGCGCATCCGTCGAGGCGGACCAGATGCTTCCTGCGGGCCTGTCGACCGCGGTGGACAAGGCGTTGCTGTCCCGCATCGGTGACGCGTTCCTCGCCCTGCCGGAGGGCTTCAGCCCGCACCCGCGGGTGCAGCCGGTGCTGGAAAAGCGTCGGGAGATGGCCTACGAAGGCAAGATCGACTGGGCCTTCGGCGAGCTGCTGGCGCTGGGGTCGCTGGTGGCCGAGGGCAAGCTGGTGCGGCTGTCGGGCCAGGACACCCGGCGCGGGACCTTCTCCCAGCGGCATTCCGTGATCATCGACCGCAACACGGGCGAAGAGTTCACCCCGCTGCAACTGCTGGCGACGAACACCGACGGGACGCCCACCGGCGGCAAGTTCCTGGTGTACGACTCACCGCTGTCGGAGTACGCCGCCGTCGGATTCGAGTACGGCTACACCGTGGGCAACCCGGACGCCCTGGTGCTGTGGGAGGCGCAGTTCGGCGACTTCGTCAACGGCGCGCAGTCGATCATCGACGAGTTCATCAGCTCCGGCGAGGCCAAGTGGGGCCAGCTGTCCAACGTGGTGCTGCTGCTCCCGCACGGCCACGAAGGCCAGGGCCCCGACCACACCTCCGGCCGCATCGAACGCTTCCTGCAGCTGTGGGCGGAGGGTTCGATGACCATCGCGGTGCCGTCGACGCCGTCGAACTATTTCCATCTCCTGCGCCGGCACGCCCTCGACGGAGTTCAGCGGCCGCTGATCGTCTTCACGCCGAAGTCGATGCTGCGCAATAAGGCCGCCGTCAGCGACGTCAGGGACTTCACCGAGATCAAGTTCCGCTCCGTGCTCGAAGAGCCGACCTACGAGGACGGCATCGGTGACCGCACCAAGGTCACCAGGATCCTGCTGACCAGCGGCAAGATCTACTACGAGCTGGTGGCGCGCAAGGCCAAGGACAACCGGGACGACGTCGCGATCGTGCGCATCGAGCAGCTCGCCCCGCTGCCCAAGCGCCGGCTCAACGAAACGCTCGACCGTTACCCCAGCGCAAACGAGTTCTTCTGGGTGCAAGAGGAGCCGGCCAACCAGGGTGCCTGGCCGCGGTTCGGCCTAGAGCTCCCTGAACTGCTGCCCGACAAGCTGATCGGGCTCAAGCGGATCTCGCGCCGAGCCATGTCGGCCCCATCGTCGGGCTCGTCGAAGGTGCACGCGGTCGAACAGCAGGAGATCCTCGACATAGCGTTCCGCTGAGCCGAGCCCGGCGACGGCGAGCGCCCGAAGGGTGCGAGTGAGGAGCCGGGCAATTGAGCCTGAGCCCGGCGCGACGCGACCACCCGCCGGTACGAGTGACCGCCGGTACCGGCTAGCCTCGACGCAAACGAGCCGACAAGGAAGGGTGCTCATGCAGGGATTCGCCGGCAAGGTCGCCGTGGTGACGGGCGCGGGTTCGGGCATCGGGCAAGCGCTGGCCATTGAGTTGGCCCGCTCGGGCGCCAAGGTCGCGATCAGCGACGTCGACGTCGAAGGCCTGGCGGAAACCGAGGCGCAGCTGAAGGCGATCGGTGCCGACGTCAAGGCGGACCGGCTCGACGTGACCGAGCGCGAGGCGTTTCTGGCCTACGCCGACGCGGTCAAGGAGCACTTCGGCAAGGTCAACCAGATCTACAACAACGCCGGCATCGCCTTCACCGGCGACGTCGAAGTCAGCCAGTTCAAGGACATCGAACGGGTGATGGACGTTGACTTCTGGGGCGTGGTCAACGGCACGAAGGCATTCCTGCCGCACCTGATCGCCTCCGGCGACGGCCACGTCATCAACGTCTCCAGCGTGTTCGGGTTGTTCTCGGTGCCCGGGCAGGCGGCCTACAACTCGGCCAAGTTCGCGGTCCGGGGATTCACCGAGGCGCTGCGACAGGAAATGGTGGCGGCCGGGCATCCCGTGGCGGTGACCACCGTGCACCCCGGCGGCATCAAAACCGCGATCGCCCGCAACGCCACCGCCGCCGAGGGGCTCGACCAGGCCCAGCTGGCCAGCCTGTTCGACAAACGGCTCGCCAAGACCAGCCCGCAACGAGCCGCCCAGATCATCCTGGAGGCCGTGCGCAAGAAGAAGGCCCGAGTCCTGGTCGGCACGGACGCCAAGGTGTTGGACGCCTTGGTGCGGCTGACCGGCCCCGGATATCAGCAGCTCTTCGGGCCCGTCATGGGCCGGCTGATGCCCAAGCAGTGATGGCCGCCCCACCGGGCACTGTGGGTAATGGATAGCCTGGCGCAGCACGCCATTACGAGGGAGTACGCATGCATGGGTTCGCCGGCAAGGTCGCCGTGGTGACGGGCGCGGGTTCGGGGATCGGCCAGGCATTGGCGCTAGAACTGGGACGCGCGGGCGCCAGGCTCGCGATCAGCGACGTCGGCGTCGAGGGCCTGGCCGAGACCGAGGCGCAGTTGAAGGCGATCGGAACGGAAGTCAAGGCGGATCGGCTCGACGTGACCGAGCGCGAGGCTTTTCTGGCCTACGCGGATACCGTCGGCGAGCATTTCGGTCAGGTCAACCAGGTCTACAACAACGCCGGCATCACGTTCGTCGGATCCATCGAAGACAGCCGGTTCGAGGACATCGAACGGGTGATGGACGTCGACTATTGGGGCGTCGTGAACGGCACGAAGGCATTCCTCCCGCACCTGATCGCCTCCGGCGACGGCCACGTCATCAACGTCTCCAGCGCGCTCGGCCTGTTTTCGGCTCCCGGCCAGGCCGCGTACGTTTCCGCCAAGTTCGCGGTACGTGGATTCAGCGAGGCGCTGCGACAGGAAATGGTGCGGGCCGGCCATCCGGTGCGGGTCACGACGGTGCACCCGGGCGGGGTCAAGACGGGGTTCGCCCGCAACGCCATCTTCGCCGACGGGCTCGACCAGGACGGCCTGGCCGAGAAGTTCGAGGAACAGCAGGCCAAGACCACACCACAACGGGCGGCCCAGATCATCCTGGGCGCCGTGCAGAAGAACAAGGCCAGGGTGCTGGTCGGACCGGACGTGAAGGCTATGGACCTGGTGGTTCGGCTGACCGGTTCGAGACCTGAGCGGCTGCTGGCCGGGCCGGTCATGGGGCGCCTGCAGCAGGTGGTACACCAGCTCATGCCCAAGCGCTGACGCCCGCCTTACCGCCCCAGCGGGTGTTCCGCCAACCACCCGCCGGCGACAGCCTGCGGGTCGGCTCCGCCGGCCACCTGGCGGCGCATGTCGACCAGGGCCGCGGTGTCCAGCACGCCGGCGACCTCGTTGATCGCCAGCAGCTGCCGATCGCTCAGCGCGTTGCGGCGATACAGCGGCACCACGTTCTCGGCCCGGATCAGCGCGGGTTTGCCGTCGGCGAGCGTGACCAGGTCGGCAGGGAGGCCGGGGTCGGCGGTCGTCGTCCACCCCGCGGTCAGCTGCCCGGCCCGAACCGCGGCGAACATCGTTGTCTCGTCGGGCAATTCGCGCGGAGCGGGAAGCCGGCAGGTGCCCACGCTCGAAGGGGCCCGACGGCCGGTGACGGTGCCCACGACCAGGCCGGCGCAGTGCTTCGGCAGCGTGCTCAAGTCCGCGCTGACATCGCTGCCGCCCCATGCCTTAGCGGTGGGTCCCGTCACCAGCAGCACGGGCTTGTCTTCCGCGGCGGTCGCATAGTCGCCCGCGGCGACTCCCTCGGGCAGCGCGGCCACCATCGCGCGGTAGACATCCGCGTCGGACATCGCCACCGCGCCGGGCTGCAAACTCTCCAACTTGCGGCCGGTCAGGGCCGGGACGACGGTGAACGCGCCCGAGTCCAGGCGCGCCATCGGATCGTCGGCGGTCTCGGCGCGCGCCGCGAAACCGTAGGACCGCAGCGCGGCCACGTAGACGCCGGCCAGCAGCGCCGACTCGGAATCCGTCCCGGAGCCGACCACCAGTTCCGGACGGGCGCGGTGGTCGCCGGCGTCGGTCCCGCAGCCGGCCACAACGAGTAGGGCGGCGAGCAGCGGCACCGCCAGCCGGCCGGTCCTCACCCCGCGATGTCTGCGGGGTCCGCGGCCAGGGCCACCGCCGTGGCGACCGCATGCCCGACGCGCAGGTCCAGCGGGCTCGGGACGATCCGGTCGAACGCCAGGTCGTCACTGACGACCGAGAAGATCGCCTCGGCCGCGGCAACCATCATCTTTTCGGTGATCCGGCGCGCCCCGACATCCAGCGCTCCCCGAAACACGCCGGGGAAGGCCAGCACGTTGTTGATCTGGTTGGGGAAGTCGCTGCGGCCGGTGGCCACCACCGCAGCGTACTTGGCCGCCACCTGCGGATGGATCTCCGGATCGGGATTGGACAGCGCGAAGACGATCGCGTCGGGCGCCATTGTGGCGATCATCTCCTCGGGCACCACACCACCGGACACCCCGAGGAACAGATCGGCGCCGCGCAGCGCTTCCGCCATGCTTCCCGTGAGGCCGTCAGGGTTCGTGCGCTGCGCCAGAACGCTCTTCACGCTGTTCATGTCGTCGCGCCCGGTGTGCAGGATCCCGCGTGAGTCCAGCACCGTGATGTCGGAAACACCCATCGCCAGAAGGAGATTCGTGCACGCGACACCCGCCGCCCCGGCGCCGGAAACCGCTACCCGCAGCGACGTCATGTCGCGGCCGAGCAACTTGGTGGCGCCCATCAGTGCGGCCAACGCGACGATCGCCGTCCCGTGCTGGTCGTCGTGCATCACGGGGCAGTCCAGCGCTTCGATGACCCGCCGTTCGATCTCGAAGCAGCGCGGCGCGGCGATGTCCTCGAGGTTGACCGCGCCGAACGTCGGGCGCAGTCGCACCAGGGTTTCGACGATCTCGTCGGGATCCTTGGTGTCCAGCACGATGGGGATCGCGTTCAGGCCGCCGTACGCCTGAAACAGGGCGCACTTGCCCTCCATCACGGGCAGCGACGCGGCGGGGCCGATGTCGCCGAGCCCCAGCACGGCGCTGCCGTCGCTGACGACGGCGACCAGCCGGTTCGCCCACGTGTACCGGGCGGCCTGTCTGCGATCGGCGGCTATCGCGCGACTGACCTGCGCCACACCCGGGGTGTACGCGATCGACAGTGCCCGCCGGGTGTCCAGGGGGGCCGTCAGGCCTACGGAAAGCTTGCCGCCTACGTGTGCCTCGAAGATCTCCGCGTCGGTGATCGCGCCCTGTTCGGCGCGCGTCTGTATCGATTCAATCAACTCGGACACGCGCCCCAGGGTACTGACTACCGATTAGTAGGCCTAATCTGCGCGGGATGACGTTCCGCGACGACCGGGTGGCGTCAGATCAGTCCCAGCTCGGTCACCGCGTTGCGCTCGTCGACCAGCTCGGCGGTGGTCTTTTCGATGCGGCTGCGGGAGAAGTCGTCGATCTCCAGCCCCTGCACGATCGACCAGTTGCCATCCTTGGTGGTCACCGGGAACGACGACACGATTCCCTCCGGCACGCCGTAGGAGCCGTCGGAGTAGACCGCCATCGACAACCAGTCACCGTCCGGGCTGCCGAGCAGCCACGAGCGGGCGGCGTCGATGGTCGCCGACGCGGCCGAGGCGGCCGAGGAGGCACCACGCGCGTCGATGATCGCCGCGCCGCGCTTGGCCACGGTCGGGATGAAGTCGTTCTCGATCCAGTTCTGGTCGTTGACCACCTCGGCGGCGTTCTTGCCGCCGACCTCGGCGTGGAAGATGTCGGGGTACTGGGTGGCGGAGTGATTGCCCCAGATCGTCATCTTCTTGATGTCGGTGACCTTCGCGCCGGTCTTCTTGGCCAGCTGCGAGATGGCCCGGTTGTGGTCCAGGCGGGTCAGCGCCGAGAACCGCTCCTTGGGGATGTCGGGGGCGTTGCTCAGCGCGATCAGCGCGTTGGTGTTGGCCGGGTTGCCGGTAACACCGATGCGGACGTCGTCGGCGGCGACGGAGTTCAGCGCCTTGCCCTGCGCAGTGAAGATCGCGCCGTTGGCCTCCAGCAGGTCGCTGCGCTCCATGCCCGGGCCACGCGGCCGCGCGCCGACCAACAGTGCCAGATTCACGCCGTCGAAGATCTTGTTCGCGTCCGCGCCGATCTCCACCCCGGACAGCAGCGGGAACGCGCAGTCGTCCAGCTCCATCACGACGCCCTCGAGCGCCTTGAGCGCCGGCTCGATCTCGAGCAGACGCAGCTCGATCGGGCGGTCGGGGCCCAGCAGTGCACCGCTCGCCAGGCGGAACAACAGGCTGTAGCCGATCTGGCCGGCGGCGCCGGTGACGGCGACCTTGAGAGGACTTGCGCTCACGTCGAAATGCTCCTTGTGGAGGTAGTCATGCAGATTCGGGTCTGGGCACGAAACTAGCGCACCCCTCTGGGCTGCCAACCTCCGGTCCGACGCCCGGCCATTCCGCCGCGCGCGGATCGGCGCGCTTTGCAAAGCCAGGGCGCGTAGCATGAAGCACCGCCCGGTCAGACCTGCGCAGCGATCGGAGGTGGATGTGTTCCAGGGTTTTGACGCATTGCCCGAAGCGCTTCGGCCGCTCGCCCACGAGCCGCGTCCGCCGCATCCCGATCCCCAACCCAACTCCCCCAACGAGACGTTGGTCGACTGCGCCATCTACGCCGAGGGCCACCGGCTGCCCGGGAAATTCAGCCCTGCCGCGGCCCGGGACAAGGTGCGCCAGATCGAAATGCTCGGACACGAGGCCTTCGTCTGGGTCGGTCTGCGCGAGCCCGACCAAACCGAGATGCAGGACGTCGCAGACGTTTTCGGACTGCACCCGTTGGCCGTCGAAGACGCGGTCTGCGCGCATCAGCGGCCCAAGCTTGAGCGCTACGACGACACGGTGTTCCTTGTCTTGAAGACCGTTACCTACGTCGCGCACGAATCGGTGACGAAGGCCCGCCAGATCGTCGAAACCGGCGAGATCATGGTCTTCGTTGGCAAGGATTTCGTGGTCACCGTCCGCCATGGTGAACACGGCGGGCTATCCGAGGTGCGAAAGCGGATGGAAGCCGACCCGGAGCAGATGCGCCTGGGACCGTACGCGGTGATGCACGCCATCGCCGACGACGTGGTCGACCATTACCTCGAGGTGAGCGGTCTGGTCGAGTCCGACATCGACAGCATCGAGGAGGTGGCGTTTGCCCCGGGCCGCAAGCTCGACGTCGAACCGATTTATCTCCTCAAACGCGAGGTCGTCGAACTGCGCCGGTGCGTCAACCCATTGTCCGGCGCGTTCCACCGAATGCAGGTGGAAAACAAGGACCTGATCTCGAAAGAAGTCCGGCGCTACCTGCGCGACGTCGCCGACCACCAGTCCGAGGCCGCGGACCATATCAACAGCTACGACGACATGCTCAACTCGCTCATACAGGCGGCATTGGCCCGTGTGGGCATGCAGCAGAACTCCGATATGCGCAAGATATCGGCCTGGGCCGGCATCATCGCGGTGCCGACCATGTTCGCGGGCATCTATGGCATGAATTTCGAGTTCATGCCTGAGCTGAAGTGGCACTGGGGCTATCCGGTGGTGGTCGGCATAATGGTCACTGCCTGCCTGACTCTGTACTTCAGCTTCCGAAAACTCAACTGGCTCTAGTCCAGCGGCTGAGCTATCAATTAGGTTGTGCGGCAGGTCGATTCGGATTCAGCACGTCGACGCCATCGTTCTGCCACGCCTGTCGCATGGCTTCGGCGCCCTTCAACCGCACCCAGGCCGCTTCGGTCGCGGTGATGGGAGTCGCCGCGAGGAATTGCACCGGGTCGCGGGGCGGTTCCAGCGGCAGATCGTCGATGTCGCTGGGGCCCAACAACACCGCGGTAAACGGCACCCGCCCCCCGGGTCGCGCCCACAGCGGCGAACCGAGATCGACCAACGCGTCGGCGGTCAGCACCAACCCCTCGACGGCAGGTGTCGCGGCCAGTACCGCCAGGCTGCGGGCAATGCCGCTGACCGGCCCCGGATTTCGCAGGCTCAGCACGACTTCGGCGCGCGGGCCCCGCGTCCGGTCGTCGACGATCTGTGTCGGGTCGGTCATCGGATAGCGCGAACAGCCCAGCGACACATAGTGCACCAGCCCGTCGCTCCCGCGAAAGCGCAGTACCTCGATGGGTTCGGTACCCAGGAAGGTCACGCTCGCCGAATCGGGCTCTGCGCCGGCGAAGTGGCGGCGCAGGTGGGCCCGCACCTGGTCCAGGATCGGGCTCACCGCTCCCCAGACACCGCGTTGGTCAGGTTCACCCCGGAGCCGGCGTCGAAAACGGCGAGCTTCGCGGTGTCGAACGCCAGCTCGAGAGACTGCCCCATTGCCGCTTTGGACTCCGCGGGAACCCTTGCCACGAACTGGTTTTCGTGTGCGTGGGCGGCGGCGGCCAGCTCCTCGAGCTGGGCGGAGTGCGCCGCCCACCCCGCGGTGGAAAAGTAGACGAACTTGTCGGCACCCAGCGACTCAACCAAATCCACCTTCACCTCGAAGGCGAGCGCCCGGATGCGCTGGTACCCATCGATCAACGCGGCGTCGTGCAGATGCTCGGGCCGTACCCCGACAATGACGTTCTCCGGCGCGGGGTGCTGCGCGATCGCCTGTCGTACTTCCGGTGTCACCACCACTTCCCCGAACGGCAGCGTCAGCCCGGTGGGCGTCAACGTGGCCGGGAAGAAGTTCATGGCCGGCGAGCCGATAAACCCCGCGACGAACAGGTTGGCCGGATGTTCGTAGAGCTCGTCGGGGGTGCCGATCTGCTGCGCGACGCCGCCGCGCATCACCACCACCCGGTCTCCCAGCGTCATGGCCTCGGTCTGGTCGTGGGTGACGTAGACAGTCGTGGTGCCCAGCCGCTTCTGCAGCCGTGCGATCTCGCCGCGCATCTGGACGCGCAGCTTGGCGTCCAGGTTGGACAGCGGCTCGTCCATCAAAAAGGCTTTGGGGTGGCGCACGATCGCCCGGCCCATCGCGACCCGCTGTCGCTGCCCGCCCGACAATTGGGAGGGCTTGCGGTCGAGCAGTTCAGTCAGGTCAAGGGTTTTGGCGGTCTCCTCTACCTTCTGGGCGATCTCGGCCTTCTTCATCTTGGCGAGCGTCAGCGGAAACGCGATGTTCTGCCGCACGGTCATGTGCGGATACAGCGCGTACGACTGGAACACCATCGCGATGTCCCGATCCTTGGGCGCCTTCTCGTTCATGCGCTCTCCACCGATGCGCAGCTCGCCCGACGAGATGTCCTCAAGGCCGGCAATCATGTTCAGCGTTGTCGTCTTACCGCACCCCGACGGGCCGACCAGAATCAGGAACTCGCCGTCGGCGATGGTGATGCTGAGGTCCTTTACCGGGGTGGCGCCGTCCGGGTAGCTCTTGGTGACATGGTCCAGCACAATCTCGGCCATCGCGCTATCCCTTCACAGCGCCGGAGGTCAGCCCGGCGATAATTCTTCGTTGGAAGATTAGAACAAAGAGGATGATCGGGACCGTGATCACGACGGCCCCGGCCGCGATCGACCCGGTGGGTTCCTCGAATTGCGAACTGCCACCGAAGTTCGCGATGGCCACCGGGGCGGTGATCGCCGCCTTGGTGGCGGTCAGCGACAGCGCGAGCAGCAAGTCGTTCCAGGCGAAGATGAACACCAGAATCGCCGCCGTGACCACCCCGGGCGCGGCCAGTGGGACGATCACCTTGCGGAACGCCTGGGCCGGTGTGGCGCCGTCCATTTTGGCCGCCTTCTCCAGATCCCACGGAATCTCCCGGAAATACGCCGACAGCGTGTAGATGGCAAGCGGCAAAGCGAACGTGATGTAGGGCAGGATCAGCCCGGGCCAGGTATCGAACAGGCCGACGAAGCGTTCGATGTTGAACAGCGGGGTGACCAGCGAGATCGCGGGGAACATGGTGACGAGCAGGGTGGCACCGATCAGCATCCGCTTGCCCGGGAAGTTCAGCCGGGCGATCGCGTAGGCCGCCATCGCGCCGAGCCCGACCGCGATTGCGGTGGTGATCAACCCGATCCCGATCGAGTTGACCAGCGCCGAGCTGAACAAGTCACCGCGGAAGATGCCGCGGTAGTTCTCGAAGGACACCGACGACGGAATCAGCTTGCCGTCCTTGACCGTTGACGTCGGCTTGAGCGAGAGGCTGAGGATCCACAACACCGGAACAAGTGCGTACACCACCACAACGGTGTCTAGCAGGACCCAGCCGGCCCAGGCCCGCCCGGGGCCCACCGTGTTAGCGGCCATCGACGTCACCACCGGGCGCCGCGGCGCCGAACGCCTTGATGTAGACAAGCGCGATGATGCCCACACAGAGGAAGATCAGCACGCTGATCGCCGAGCCCAATCCGACGTTGAACCCCTTGAAGAGGTTGTCGTAACCCAGGATTGACACCGAGTCGGTGTTGTTGGCGCCGTCGGTCAGCACGTAGATGCTGTCGAAGATGCGGAAGGCGTCCAGCGTCCGGAAGAGCAATGCGACCACCACCGCCGGCTTGATGATGGGCAGGGTGATGCGCATCAGCCGCCGCCACGGCCCGGCGCCGTCGACCTGGGCGGCCTTCAGCAAGTCCTCGGGCACCAGCGCCAGCCCGGCCAGCAGCAGCAGCGACATGAAGGGGGTCGTCTTCCAAACCTCGGCCAGGACGACGATGCCGAGCGACGGGATCTGGGCGGTCAGGGGGGCGCTGCCCTGCGGCAGAAGGTTGGCCAGATAGCCGGTTCCCGGCGTCCACGCGTAGTACCAGCTGTACGACGCGACCACGGTGACGATGCCGTACGGAACGAGCACCGCGGTGCGCACCAGGCCCTTGCCGACCAGCGTGCGGTGCATCACCAGTGCCAGCGCCAGGCCCAACACGAACTCGAGCGACACCGAAACCGCTGCTATTCCCAGCGTTACGGCCAGCGCGGTCCACCAACAGCGGTCGGTCAAGATCGTTTGGTAGTTGCTCAACCCGACGAACGCAGTGTCGTTGGGGGTGGCGAGATTGTTGCGCTGCAGGCTCAGCCACACCGCATAGCCGATCGGGTAGGCCGTCACCGCCAGCATCAGGATCGCCGCAGGCGCGACGAGCACAAAGGCAAGTCGCCGTTCCGGCAGCTGGTTTCGGGCCCGGGGGCGCGGCGCGGCGGCGGTTGTGGTCACGGCAACAGCCCCTTGCCGTCGATGGCCTTCTGCGCCTGCGCGGTGAGTTCGTCGGCCGTTCGCTCCGGGTCGATTTCGGCGATCGGGCTCAGCGCCGCCGACAGCCGCAGCGACAGCGCCTGATACACCGGCGTCGCCGGCCGCACGGCGGCATCGGTGAGCTGTTGCCGAATGATCGTGTACATCGGATATTTGGTCTGGAATTGCGGGTCGGAGTACAACGACGTCCGGACCGCGGGCAGGCCACCCGCCATCGAAACGTACTTCTGGCTCTGCAGGCTGCGCAGGCAGCGCACGGCTTCGAAGGCCTCCGCACGGTGGCGGGTAGTGCTCGCCACGGCGAGGTTCAACCCGCCGAGCGTCACCTTGGCCGGCCGGCCCGGCGCCACACCGGGATACGGCGCGAATCCGAAGACCCGCCGGCTGGCGTCGTAGGCGATGCGGAACTGCTCGTCGCTGGGCACGAACGTCCCGACGTCGTTGATGCTGCCCGCCAGGGCCGGGTCGCGGTTCAGCGGCAGGAAGGGGACACCGCCCTTCACCGCGTTCTCCAGCATGGAGGCCAGCACATACGGCCAGTTGACTTCCAGTGCGGCCTTGCCCTGTTCGACCGCCAGGCGGGCCGTGCCTTCGTCGGTCCGGCTGATCGACGGATCGGCCCCGGGGGCGGTACCGACGGACTTGAGGATGCGCAGCGCGTTGACGGTCGCGGCCCGGTGCGCGGGCGTGTCGGTCAGCGTGACCTGGCGGCCGTCCTCGGAGAGCACCTGACCTCCGCCGCTCACCAGCAGCGTGTTGAACCACACAACCAGGCCCTCGCCCTCGTTGGCCTGCACGGCGATCCAGGCGGGCTGACCCGCCGCGTGCAACCGGGCGGCCTCGGCCACCATCGCGTCCCAGTCCAGCGGCGGTTGGCTCACCAAATCGGGCCGGTACCAAAGCAATTCTGTGTTGGTTGTGACGGGCTCGGCATACAGCCTGTGCTTCCAGCGGGCCGTCGCCAGCGGGCCGGGCAGGGTGTCAGCGGTGGCGTCGGCGTCGGCCCGCCCTTCGGGGTCGTCGGATAGCGGCACGGCCCAGCCTGCCTCGGCGAACTCGGCGGTCCACACCACGTCCAGCGCCATCACGTCCAGCCCGCGGTCGTGGGCGCTCAGCCGCCGCGCCAGCTGCACTCGCTGCTCCCCGGGACCCCGCGGCAGGCTCACGTGCTGGATGGTGAACCGTCCCCGCGATTGCCTGGTGCACTCCTGGGACACCGCCGTGAACGTGGCCGAGTCGGTGGCCGGCGTGAAGAAGGTGATCACCAGCCCGTTGGCGGCGGACCCGCAGCCCGAGAGCGCCACCGTGGTGGTCACCGTCGCCAGCACGATGACGCCCATCCGGCGCAGGCGCCCAGGACGTTTCACCACCGATTCACACCTCTCGCGCGCGGCCTCAAATCGCTAAGCGCGCCAACAAATCCCGTGCCTTCTCCGCGTTCTGCGGATCGCAGAGCACGTCGTAGCGGCCGGCCACCAGCTGCATGGTCGAGCTGAAATCCCTTGTGCCACGGGCCATCGCGTACGGGACCGCTGAGGTGATCAATCCGAAGAAGACACCGGCGACCAGGCCGGTGGCCAGCGCAGCCCACGGATTCGGGCTGAAGAATCCGAGCACCAGCCCGATGAACAGGCCCAGCCAGGCCCCGCTGAGCACACCGCCGCCGAGAACCTTTGGCCACGTCAGCCGGCCGGTCACTCGTTCGACCTGCATCAGGTCGACGCCGACAATGATCATCTGCTGCACCGGGAACTGCTGCTCGGACAAGTAGTCGACGGCGCGCTGCGCCTCGGCGTAGGTCGGATAAGAGCCGACCGGCCAGCCCTTGGGCGGGGTCGGTAGCGAGGGCACGCCGCGCCGAGCGGCCGCCGCACCGGGGGGCGTGGCGCCTGGAACTTGACCGGGCTGGAAAGGACTAGTCATTGGTGCTCATTCTCCTCCGCCCTGGCCGAGGTCACATCTCGGGCCCTCGTAGCCTATCCAGCGACCGCACGCCAACCTGCGCAAACAAGACCCCGCGGTCCGCACGTCCGCGGCGATTCGCCGCCAATCCTCCACTTGAGCATCGGCTAGGTTGAACAGCATGACAGCGCCCGGCGATGACTTCGGCGAACGCGCCCGCGACGACCAGGCCAAACCGACGCCCGCCGGCAGCGGGGCCCCGGACCAGCCAGAGAGGCCGTGGGAGCCGCCCGCATCGGCGCCGGCACCGGAATATCCGCCCCCGGCCTATCCGCCGCCGGCGTATCCCACCGAGCACCACCCCGGCTATGGGGGCCAATACCCGCCGCCACCACCCGGATACGGGCAGCCGACGGGGTACGAACAGCCGCCGGGCTACGGCCCACCGCCGTACCCGCCGGTGCCCCCGCAATTCGGCGGGCCGCCCGCCGGCTACGGGCCACCGTCTTATCCGGGCGGCTACTACCCCTCCCCGGACTACCTGGGCGGCTACGGGTTGCCGAGTGGACTCAAGCCGGGCACGAACAAGCTCGCTATCGCGTCGCTCATCTCGTCGTTCACCGGCGTGTTCTGCTGCTGCCTCGGCTCGATCGCGGGCATCGTGATGGGAGTGGTCGCGCTCAATCAGATCAAGCGCACCCAGCAAGACGGCTACGGCCTCGCGGTCGCCGGCATCGTCATCGGCGTCGCGACCCTGGTGGTGGGCCTGATCTTCGCGATCTTCGCGATGCACTCGCGTTAGCACCATCGCGTAAGCGGGCCAACACCGCCGCCATCTGCCCCGCCGCCCGGCGCTGCCTAGGCTCTCCCCATGGCATCGGTCAACAGGGTGTACATCGCCCGGCTCTCGCGGATGTTGGTGCTGGGTCCACTCGGCGAGTCCTTCGGCCGGATCCGCGATGTGGTGATCAGCATCAGCATCGTGCGTCAGCAGCCCCGAGTGCTGGGGTTGGTCGTCGATTTGGCGACGCGGCGCAGCATCTTCATCCCGATGCTCCGGGTCACCGCGATCGAGCCGGAGGCGGTCACGCTCAACACCGGCAGCGTGTCCCTGCGCCACTTCGAACAGCGTCCGGGCGAGGTGCTGGCGATCGGCCAGGTGCTCGACACCCAGGTCAGGGTCAACGACCCCGCGCTGCCTGAGCTGGCCGGCCTCGACGTCGTCGTCACCGACCTGGGCATCGAACAAATCCGCACCCGCGACTGGATGGTGAGCCGGGTGGCGGTCCGCAGTCAGCGGCGGCTGGGCCGGCGCGGCCCCGTGCACGTCGTGGATTGGCAAAACGTGCAGGGCCTGACCCCTTCGGCGCTGGCGCTGCCGGGCCAGGGGGTGGCGCAGCTGCTGAACCAGTTCGAGGGCTGGAAGGCGGTCGATGTGGCCGACGCCATCCGCGGGCTGCCGCCCAAGCGGCGCTACGAGGTGCTCAAAGCGCTCGACGACGACCGGCTGGCGGATGTCCTGCAGGAACTGCCCGAGCTGGACCAGGCCGACGTGCTGTCCGAGCTGGGCACCGAACGCTCCGCCGACGTGCTCGAGGAGATGGATCCCGACGATGCCGCCGACCTGCTCGGCGTGCTGAATCCGACCGACGCCGAGATGCTCCTGACCCGGATGGACCCTGGCGATTCGGCCCCGGTACGTCGGCTGCTGGCACATTCGCCCGACACCGCGGGCGGCCTGATGACGTCGGATCCGGTGGTGCTGACACCTGACACGTCGGTCGCCGAGGCGCTGGCCCGGGTCCGCGACCCCGACCTCACCCCGGCCCTGTCGTCCATGGTGTTCGTGGTGCGCCCGCCCACGTCCACACCCACGGGTCGGTACCTGGGCTGTGTGCAGTTGCAACGACTGCTACGCGAACCACCGGCGGAGTTGGTCGGTGGGATAGTCGACAACGACCTGCTCACCCTGACGCCGGAAACGCCGCTGGGGGCGGTGACCCGCTACCTGGCCGCCTACAACCTGGTGTGCGGACCGGTCCTCGATGACCAGAACCACCTATTGGGCGCGGTGACGGTGGACGATCTTCTCGATCACTTGTTGCCGCACGACTGGCGGGTCGATGTGCAGGCGCTCGACGCCACCGGCCGGCTCGATGAACTGGGAGGATCCGCGTGAGCACGTCCCCGACCCCGCGCCGGCTCTACACCCCGCGGACGTCGCGCAGGTACTCACCTCGCCTCGACCCCGAGGCCGTCGGCCAGATCACCGAATCGATCGCGCGCTTCTTCGGCACCGGCCGCTACCTGCTGGTGCAGACCATCCTCGTGGTGATGTGGATTGCGCTGAACCTGTTCGCGGTGGGTCTGCGGTGGGACCCTTACCCCTTCATCCTGCTCAACCTGGCTTTCTCCACGCAGGCCGCCTATGCGGCGCCGCTGATTCTGCTCGCCCAGAATCGTCAGGAAAATCGCGACCGGGTCGCGCTCGAACAGGATCGCCATCGCGCGGCGCAGACCAAAGCCGACACCGAGTTTCTGGCCCGCGAACTCGCCGCCGTGCGACTGGCGGTCGGTGAGGTCGTGACCCGCGAATATCTGCGTCACGAGCTCGAGGACCTACGCTCCCTGCTGGCGAATCTGGACGCCGAATCCGAGGGTTCTGAGGCGGTGCAGGGCGATGACAGCGTCGACCGCAACGCAAGGAAATAGGGCATAAACCAGTTCCGACCATTGCGCCACTCTGGTCACAAGAGTTATGTATGGTGATCTAGTTCACGGCTGAGAAGCAGTTGACCAGATCACATACCTAGGACGGTCGAGTGCGCATTGGGGGACGCCGGGGTGCACACCCGGCCGCCGCTGCGGAGCGGCAACGAGCGCTTCAGGTAACACGCACGCGCGCGTTCGGGGTCGCGACCATCACCCCGTTGATTTTCGCCGGAGCCGTGAGCGGAGCGGCGCCTTCGCTCCCCGAAAAACTCCCTCCGGTGCACGCGAACATCACCCCGGTGGCAGCTGTCTCCCCTAGCATTCCCGACTTGTCGGGGCCCGCCGTCGTCCCCATCGACCGTTCCCCGACCGCTTTCCACGTCGCCGAACCCGCCTTGTCGGCACCACCGCCAGCGATGATCGTGAATGCGCCTGGGGCGCTTGGCATCCCGAGCATCGCGCTGGCGGCCTATCGCAGTGCCGAGCAACGGATGGCCGTGGCCGCACCGAACTGCGGCGTCAGCTGGAACTTGCTGGCGGGGATCGGACGCATCGAGTCGGGGCATGCGGGCGGCGGCGCGGTTGACGCGCGCGGCACCGCCGTCGTCCCGATCTACGGCCCCGCGTTGGACGGCACGCTGCCGGGCAACGAGGTCATCCTGCAGAGCAGCACCGGCAATCGCCCCACCTATGCCCGCGCGATGGGACCGATGCAGTTCTTGCCGGGCACCTGGGCGCGATACGCGTCCGACGGCAAGGGCGACGGCGTTGCCGATCCGCAGAACCTCTTCGACTCCACCCTGGCGGCGGCCCGCTACCTGTGCAGCGGCGGCCTCAACCTCCGCGACCCGTCGCAAGTGATGGCCGCGATCCTTCGCTACAACAACTCGATGGCCTACGCGCAGAACGTGCTGGGCTGGGCCTCGGCGTACGCCACCGGGGTGGTTCCGGTCGACCTGCCTCCGATGACGGGTCCGCCGCCTCCGCTCGGCGACGGATTCCTCGAGCATCCCGAGGGACTCGGCCCCAACCTGCCGATGAACGTCAACGGGTTGCCGGTGGACGATCCACTGGCACGCATGCCGCTGATCGACCTCGGCCAACCGCAGAGCGCCGGTCCACCGCCGATGTTCCCGTGGATGACCCCCACCCAACAGCAGACCCCGACGCGGCAGCCCGGCTGCACGGTGATCTGCGTCGGCTCCCAGAGCCCGCCGCCCGCCGCCCCGCCGTGGGCGCCGCCGCAGGGCCCACCGCAGGGCCCACCGCCGCCTCCGGACCCGCAGGCTGCCCCGCCCGCCGCTGCACCCCCGGCCGCACCGGCGCCCAAGCCGGCCGGCCCGCCGAACGCGGCGGCGCCGAAGCAGCCGGGTCCCGCTACGGGCGGCTGACCCAGCGGCGATCGCAAGCGCGGTGCTGCCGGGCGAAGCGGGTCGCCGCCGACCTACCCAACGTCACGCGCCTACACTCGGCGGTGATGTCCCCTCATGACACTGCCGACCTGAGCGCAGCAATCCGCACCGCACTGGGGAAGGTGATCGACCCCGAGTTACGGCGCCCGATCACCGAACTCGGAATGGTCAAGAGCATTGACACCGAGCCCGACGGCGGCGTGCACGTGGCGATCTACCTGACCACCGCCGCCTGCCCGAAGAAGACCGAAATCAGCGAGCGGGTCACCCAGGCCGTCTCCGACGTTCCGGGCACCGGGGCCGTGAAAGTCACCCTCGACGTGATGAACGACGAGCAGCGCACCGAACTGCGCAAGCAGTTGCGCGGAGACGCCCGCGACCCCGTCATCCCCTTCGCCCAGCCGAACTCGCTGACGCGGGTCTATGCGGTCGCGTCCGGGAAGGGCGGGGTGGGAAAGTCCACCGTCACGGTCAACCTCGCCGCCGCGATGGCGGCCCGGGGACTGTCGGTCGGCGTACTCGACGCCGACATCCACGGCCATTCCATCCCCCGCATGATGGGCACCACCGACCGGCCGACCCAGGTTGAGTCGATGATCCTGCCGCCGATCGCCCACGAGGTGAAGGTCATCTCGATCGCCCAGTTCACCGAGGGCAACGCGCCCGTGGTGTGGCGCGGGCCCATGCTGCACCGGGCGTTGCAACAGTTCCTGGCCGACGTCTATTGGGGCGACCTCGATGTCCTGTTGCTGGATCTGCCGCCGGGCACCGGCGACATCGCCATCTCGGTGGCTCAGCTGATCCCGAGCGCCGAGCTCATGGTCGTGACGACGCCGCAGCTGGCCGCCGCCGAGGTCGCCGAGCGGGCGGGCAGCATCGCGTTGCAAACCCGGCAGCGGATCGCCGGCGTGGTGGAGAACATGTCGGGCCTCTCGCTGCCGGACGGCTCGACGATGCAGGTGTTCGGTGAGGGCGGCGGCCGTCAGGTGGCCGAACGGTTGTCCCGCGCGGTCGGTGCCGATGTGCCGCTGCTGGGTCAGATCCCGCTGGACCCCGCGTTGGTGGCCGCGGGCGATTCGGGCACCCCGATCGTCCTGAGTGCCCCCGATTCCCCGGCGGGCAAGGAACTGCGCAACGTGGCCGACAACCTGTCGTCGCGACGGCGTGGATTGGCGGGTGTGTCGCTCGGGCTCGATCCGACGCGGCGCTAGGCGTGATGGGGGCGACCCTTCGCCGCGCTTGCGATCGCCGCGCTAGGTCGCGTCGGCGTCGAAGGGTGTCTGTCCGGGGGCGTGCGTCTGGGGCGGTGTCGACGGCTCCGACGGAGTGGCGGGCGCCCCGTTGACCGGCCTGTCGAAGTTCCCGGTGAGGAAGGAATCGTCGCCGTCCAGCAGGTGCTTGGTCAGCGCGGCGCGCGGCGTCATCCCCCGTAGCCTCTGCAATTCGCTCAGCGGAACGCGCAGATCGTCGAACTCGGGGCCGAGGTCTTCGCGCAGCTGGGTGGTCACCCCGCTGAGGTAGTCACGGGCCTGCCGCAGCGCGGTCGACGTCCAGCGGATGGCCCCGGGAAGTCGCTCCGGCCCGAGGACCACCAGCCCGACCACGACGAGGACCAGGATGTGCTCCCAGCTCAGACTGCCGAACATTTAGCTGCCGTCGGGGTCGGGCTTGACGGTCAGGGTGACATGCCTGCCGTCGCGGACCACCTCGATCGGGGAGTCCTGGCCGATGGTCAGCTGGCGCACCGCGACGACGAACTCATCGGCGTCGGCGACCGTGCGGTTGCCGACCTTGACGATGACGTCGTTCTCCAGGATTCCGCCCTTCTGCGCGGGGCTTCCCGCCTTCACGTTGGCAACCTGCGCGCCGGAGGCGATGGCGTTGCTCACCGACCGGGTGCTCACCCCCAGCGTCGGGTGCACGATCTTCCCGTCTTTGATCAGGGTCTGGGCGACCTGCTTCGCCTCGTCGATCGGGATCGCGAAGCCGAGCCCGCTTGCGCTGTCGGACAAGGACTTACCCGCGGTGTTGATGCCGATCACCTGCGAATCCATGTCGATCAGCGGGCCACCGGAGTTGCCGTGGTTGATCGAGGCGTCGGTCTGCAGAGCGTCGATGACGGTGTCGGTGTCCGAGCCCTCCCCCGACAACGGGACGGGCCGGTGCAACGCACTGATGATGCCGTGGGTCACGGTGCTGCGCAGCCCCAGCGGCGCGCCCGCCGCAAGGACCTCGTCGCCGACGCGCACCTTGTCCGAGTCACCGAACCGGGCGACGCTCAGGTTGTCGACGTTGTCGACCTTGAGCACGGCCAGGTCGGTCTTGGGGTCGCGGCCAACCAGGTTGGCGGGCACTTCCTTGCCGTCGTTGAACACCACGGTCGTCTTGAACTGGCTGGGGTTGTTGGCCGCCTCGGAGATCACGTGGTTGTTGGTGATGATGTAGCCGCGACCGTCGATCACCACGCCGGAGCCCTGCATGCCCTCCTGGTCGCTCTTGGACTCGATAGTCACCACCGCGTTGGCGGTCGCCGCGGCGACCTTGGCGAACCGCCCCGCCGGCCCTTCACCGTTGCCATTGGTGGAAAGCGTCACCTTCGAGGTGGTGAACGCCTCGGCGACCTCGGCCGTCTTGCGGCCGACCACCCCGCCGATCACCCCGATGAGCAGCGCGATCAGCAGCAAGACCAGCAGCGCCAGGTAGGACACCTTGCCGCCGAACAGCACGTCGCGCACACCGAGCTTGCCGCCGTAGCCCTGCGGCCCTCGCGGCCCCGAGGGGGCGACCGCCGGAGTGCCCAGCGCCGCGGCCGCCGACGGGTCGCGCCAGGGGTCGTCGAGCTCGTCCGGCTCCGCACCGTTTTTCTCGGCCGCCCGCGCACCGGCGTCGACGGGGTGGCGCTGCAGCGAGTCGGGACTGCCGACCGGGCGACTGAACGCCTCCTGAAGGACCGGATCGGCCTCTTCTTCGTGCGGCCGGAAGTCGGCCTGGTCGCGATACTTCTGCGGGCGGACGCGGTCGGCCACGAAGGATCCGCGCAGCCCGTCGGGACGGCTGAAGAGTTGACGCGATGCGGGGTCGACCGGCGGACGGGAGATGGGGCGCGGCGCTAAGCGGTTGCCGCTGTTCTTGCCGCTGTCGTTGCCTTGATCGGAGGTCACGTTACCCCTTTGGATCCTCTTCTTGAGCGCTTGAGACAGGCCCTTCACCGGGCGATATACCCGACACCGGCGTGGTCGTGTCCACCCTAGTATCCACGGTTCGGCGCCGGCCGCCCATGAGCGCGCGGGCGGGGTGCGCAAAAGTCGGCGAGATCAACCACGGGGAGTTCGGCGAGACGGTGTCGAGCTACGGGCGCTTGCGCTGCTCACGGGCGTCGCGCTCAGCAAAACGGTCGGACGCCCGGGTGGTCATGTCATCGGGCGAATCGTAGGGAATCTCAGCGAGCATTCCGAGCAGCGTGCTGGGGATACGGATCGGATGCGAGTCGCGCAGCGCCGCACGGGCCCGACTCTGATCGTCGACCTCGGCCGCGCACTCCGGGCACAGCGACAGGTGATGCGCCGCCCGGAGGTGCGCGTTCATCCGCAGCTCACCGTCGACGAACGCCGCGATGGCTTCGACGGAAAGGTGCTCGGTCGAACCGAACTGGCGCGGCGCGCCGACGGGCGCATCGCTCTGGGAGGCGAACTGTGCGGGAAGCCAGGAGAACGCGCGGCGGAAGAGATGTCCTCCTCGATCGGGCATCACCGGGTCCTTTCGTAGCGCCTACCCCTCGAATGTAGCGCGAGGGGTGCGCAATAGCGCATCTCAGGACAACAAAACCGGTGGCTTACATCCGGGCGGGGACCCGGCTGTGTCGATTTGGGTGTTCGCCGGCTACGCCGGCTCAGCGTGCAGTGCACCCCGGCCGGCACCGGGATGGGCGGCCAGGTAGTCGCGCAGCGCCTGACGTCCACGGTGGATGCGGCTGCGCACGGTCCCGAGCTTCACGCCCAGCGTCGCGCCGATCTCCTCGTAGGACAGGCCCTCGATGTCGCACAGCACGACCGCGGCGCGGAACTCCGGCGGCAGCGAATCCAAAGCCGCCTGCAGGTCCGGCCCGAGCCGTGCATCGTGGTAAATCTGCTCGGGGTTGGGCTCGTCCGCGGGCACCCGCTCGTAATCCTCGGGCAGCGCCTCCATCCGGATCCGGGCGCGCCGGCGGACCATGTCGAGGAACAGGTTGGTGGTGATGCGGTGCAACCAGCCTTCGAAAGTTCCGGGCTGATAGTTCTGCACCGAGCGGAAAACCCGGATGAAGGTCTCCTGGGTGAGATCCTCGGCGTCGTGCTGATTGCCGGAGAGGCGGTAGGCCAGCCGGTAGACCCGGTCGGCGTGCTGACGCACCAGCTCGTCCCACGAGGGCATCGTGGACTTATCCCCGGTCGCGTCGAAGACCGCGGTGCCTTGCAACTCGTCGGACGCCTTCACCCACTCGTCCGTGGGGCAGTCCTGCGCGTGCGACATGCTGGTCGGGCCCAAAAGCGTGGTGATGATCGAATCCTCCGAATCCGTCCTGCCGAACAGCGACAAGTCGTCACCGGCGGCAACACGTAGCCGCCAGTCCGTATTCCCGTGCCAACGCGCTCCGCGATCCATAGGGACACCATCGCGTATCGGCGTATGTGCGATATATGAGCAGTCTGAGCTGAGGCTGAGAAACCGGATCGTTACCAGCGCTGTCCAGGAAATATCCGCCGCGGCGTGAGCTTAAACGCAGCGGCCTCGCCGGGCGTGTCGTAACGGTGCAGCTTAGGCGCGCCATGCCGGGGTGCGCAGCGAAGTGGAATACGCTGCGGGCATGGACGGCACCGACGCAGAAACCCCCGGCCAGCCGGCGCCCAGTCGAGCCGAATCCCTGTTCGCGCACGCCGAGGGGTCGATCTCCGAAGACTCGTTGCTGGCGGCCGCGCGCGAGCGTGCCGTGGACATCGGCGCGGGCGCGGTGACGCCGGCGGTGGGCGCGCTGCTGAGCCTGCTGACCAAGCTCAGTGGCGGGAAGGCCGTTGCGGAGGTGGGTACCGGCGCGGGGGTAAGTGGGCTCTGGTTGCTGTCCGGCATGAGCGACGACGGCGTCTTGACGACGATCGACATCGAGCCCGAGTATCTGCGGCTCGCCAAGCAAGCCTTCTCCGAAGCCGGCATCGGGCCGTCGCGCACCCGGCTGATCAGCGGCCGGGCCCAAGACGTCCTCACCCGCCTCGCCGACGAGTCCTACGACCTGGTGTTCGTGGACGCGGATCCGGTTGACCAGCCGGACTACGTCGTGGAAGGCGTGCGGCTGCTGCGACCCGGCGGCGTCATCGTGATTCACCGCGCCGCACTCGGCGGGCGAGCCGGCGATCCCGCCGCCCGCGACGCCGAGGTGGTCGCGGTGCGGGAAGCCGCGCGACTCATCGCCGAGGACGAGCGGCTCACCCCGGCACTGGTTCCGCTCGGCGACGGCATTTTGGCCGCGGTGCGCGACTGACTTGATGGTGGCGACCCGCCGCGCCCGGCGACGCCGCGCTCGCGATCGCCACTGATCCGATGGTGGCGACCCGCCGCGCTCGCGATCGCCACTGATCCTTTACGAATTCTTGACGCGGTGCCTCCTTGACTCGTGACTGAACGTGCGTTTAGTGTACTGAACATGCGTTCAGCCGACCTGACTGCCGCAGCCCGGATCCGGGATGCGGCCATCGAGCAGTTCGGCGAGCAGGGGTTCGGCGTGGGGCTGCGCGCGATCGCCGAGGCGGCGGGGGTGAGCGCCGCACTGGTCATTCACCACTTCGGCTCCAAGGAGGGCCTGCGCAAGGCGTGTGACGACCACATCGCCGAAGAAATCCGCAACAGCAAGTCCGAGGCGCTCAAGTCGAACGACCCGGCAACCTGGTTCGCGCAGATGGCCGAGATCGAGTCGTACGCGCCGATGATGGCCTACCTGGTTCGCAGCATGCAGTCGGGCGGCGAGCTGGCAAACATGTTGTGGCGCAGGATGATCGACAACGCCGAAGAGTACCTGGACGAGGGCGTGCGGGCGGGCACCATAAAGCCCAGTCGAGACCCCCGCGCCCGGGCCCGGTATCTGGGCATCACCGGCGGTGGCGGCTTCTTGCTCTATCTGCAGATGCACGAGACACCAACGGACATCCGCGCGGTCCTCCGTGACTACGCCCGCGAGATGGTGCTGCCCGCGCTGGAGATCTACACCGAAGGACTGATGGTCGACCGCACCATGTACGACGCATTCCTGACCGCAGATGATCAAGGAGAAAACCATGCCAGTTGACAATGTCGCGCCCATCGAAATCCAGCAATTGACAAAGAACTTCGGAGCGGTGCGGGCGCTGGACGGCCTGGACCTCACCGTGCGCGAAGGCGAAGTGCACGGCTTCCTCGGCCCCAACGGCGCCGGGAAGTCGACGACCATCCGGATCCTGCTGGGTCTGGTCAAGGCGGATGGCGGCAGCGTGCGGCTCCTTGGCGGCGACCCGTGGACCGACGCGGTCGCACTGCACCGCCAGATCGCCTATGTGCCCGGCGACGTCACGCTGTGGCCGACGCTGACCGGCGGCGAGACCATCGACCTGCTGGCCCGGATGCGCGGCGGCATCGACCGCAAGCGTCGCGACGAGCTGATCGAGCGCTTCGACCTCGATCCACACAAGAAGGCGCGGACCTATTCGAAGGGCAACCGGCAAAAGGTCTCCCTGATCTCCGCCTTCTCGTCGCGGGCCCGCCTTTTGCTGTTGGACGAGCCCAGCAGCGGCCTAGATCCATTGATGGAGAACATCTTTCAGCAGTGCGTGGCCGAGGCGCGCGACCGCGGCGCGACGGTGTTGTTGTCCAGTCACATCCTGGCCGAGACCGAAGCGCTGTGCGAACGGGTGACCATCATCCGGGCCGGCAAGGCCGTCGAGAGCGGCACCCTGGACTCGATGCGGCATCTCAGCCGCACCTCGATCAAGGCCGAAATGATCGGCGATCCCGGGGACCTCACTCGCATCAAGGGGGTCGAGGACGTCAGCGTCGAGGGCACCATCCTGCGCGCTCAGGTGGACGGCGAAAGCCTCGGGGAACTCATCCGGGCACTCGGCGATGCCGGCGTGCGCAGCCTCGTCAGCCAGCCGCCGACGCTCGAAGAACTCTTCCTGCGCCACTACGACACGGCGAACAAGGTTTCCGCGTCATGAGCACCGGAACTTTGGATCGCTCGCACCGCCCGGCGTACCCCGCGCCGCAACGTGGCTCGAACTTCTCCGGAACGCTGGGGATGCTGCGGCTCTACTTGCGCCGCGACCGAATCTCGCTGCCGCTGTGGGTGTTCCTGCTGTCGGTGCCGCTGGCAACGGTGTACGTCGGCAGCATCGAAAAGGTCTACCCCACCCAGGCCGCCCGGTCCGGCTTCGCTGCTTCCATCATGGCGAGCCCGGCGCAGCGCGCGCTCTACGGGCAGGTCTACAACGATAGCCTTGGCGCCGTTGGCATTTGGAAGGCCGGCATGTTCCACCTGCTGATCGCGGTGGCCGTCATCCTGACCGTCATCCGGCACACCCGGGGCGACGAGGAGGCGGGCCGAACCGAGCTAGTGGACTCGACCGCCGTCGGTCGCTACGCCAGCCTCACCGCCGCACTGATGTTGTCGTTCGGGGCCTCCATCGCCACCGGCGTGATCGGCGCGGCCGGACTGCTCACCACCGACGTCCCCCCCGGTGGGTCGCTCGCTTTCGGCGCGGCGCTGGCCTGCTCCGGCCTGGTGTTCACCGCCGTCGCCGCGGTGACCGCGCAACTGTCCCCAAGCGCGCGGTTCGCGCGCGGCGCCGCGTTCGCAGTTCTGGCGGCCGCGTTCACGCTGCGCGCCGTCGGCGACGCCGGTTCCGGTGCGCTGTCGTGGCTCTCGCCGTTGGGGTGGTCGCTGCAGGTCCGGCCGTACGCGGGTGATCACTGGTCCGTGTTGACGCTGCATCTGACGACAGCCGTCGCGCTCACCGCGGTGGCATACCGGCTCCTCGCCGGCCGTGACGTCGGTGCCGGGCTCTTTGCCGAACGCCCCGGTCCCGGCTCCGCCGCGCCCGCGCTGGGCAATGTGTTCGGGCTGGCCTGGCGATTGGACCGTGGAGCGCTCCTGCTCTGGGCCGTGGGGCTGTGTCTCTATGGCGTCTTGATGGGCAGTGTGGTGCACGGCATCGGTGACGAGCTCGGCGGCAGCAATGCCGCGCGCGACATCGTCGTCCGGATGGGCGGCACCAGCGCTTTGGAGGCGGCCTTCATCGCCGTCGCGTTCACCATGATGGGGATGGCGGCCGCCGCATTCGCCGTCTCGCTGACGTTGCGATTGCACCAGGAGGAAGCGGGCCAACGCGCCGAAACGACGCTGGCCGGTGCGGTGTCGAGAGCCCGCTGGCTGGCGAGCCACCTGCTGGCGGCATTGGTCGGATCCTCGGCGGCGATGCTGGTGAGCGGTTTGGCCGGCGGACTGGTCTACGGTGCTGCCGCCGGCGACCTCGGCGGCAAGGTGGCTGTCGTGGTGGCAAGCGCCGCCGTGCAACTGCCCGCAGTCTGGTTGTTGTCCGCGGTGACGGTCGCCTTGTTCGGTCTGGCACCACGATTCACACCGGTGGCCTGGGGCGTTCTGGTCGGGTTCATCGCCTTGTATCTGATCGGTTCGTTGGCCGGGTTCTCGCAATGGCTGCTCGATTTGGAACCGTTCGCCCACATTCCCCGGGTCGGCGCGGGTTTCACCGCCACGCCACTGCTGTGGCTGTTGGCCATCGACGCTGGACTGATTACCCTCGGTGTCATGTGCTTCCGACGCCGCGATCTGCGTGGTTAGGAGCGCTATGAAAACCGGCATCCGCGTGACGATGCGATCGATCTGGGGGATCGTCTCCTTCGGCCTGATCCTATTCCTACCGGCCGGCACGTTCCGTTATTGGCAGGCATGGGTTTTCATCGGTGTGTTCATGGCGGCAACGATCATCCCCGTCGTCTACCTGGCGCGGAACAATCCCGCGGCCCTGCAGCGCCGCATGAATGCGGGCCCGCGGGCCGAACCCCGGGCGGCCCAGAAATTCATCATCACCGGCTCATTCCTGGTCCTGTTCGCGGCGATGGTGCTCAGCGCGCTCGATCATCGGTTCGGCTGGTCGTCCGTGCCGGCGTGGCTGTCTGTGCTCGGTGATGTCCTGGTGCTAGCGGGACTCGGGATGGCCATGCTGGTGATCGTCCAAAACGGTTACGCCGCAGCCACTATCACAGTGGAGTCGGGCCAGACGCTGGTGTCCAACGGTCTCTATCGATTCGTGCGCCACCCCATGTATGTCGGAAACGTGGTCATGATGATCGGCATGCCGTTGGCGCTCGGCTCCTACTGGGCACTGCTCTTGGTCATTCCGGGCTGCATCCTGCTCGTCCTCCGCATCCTCGACGAGGAAACGCTGCTCACCCAGGAGTTGACCGGGTACCACGAATACCGGCAGCGGGTGCGCTATCGGTTGATGCCCTACATCTGGTAGCGGCCGGGCCGACGCGCCTAGGGTATTCGCGTGGCCCGAAATGCCGCGCCCGCCCGGGATCGGCCGTGGCGACGCCCCGGCGCGCTCCGGTACGCGATTAGCCGGATACGCGGCGTCGCCAAGCCGCCCGTCGCGGTGACCGATCCACCGGCCGACCTTGACGTCGAACGCGATGTAGGCGTGCCGACCCGCGACGGAACACTATTGCGGGTCAACGTTTTCCGGCAGCCCGATAGCGGTGCTCGACCGGTGATTCTGAGCATCCACCCCTACGGCAAGGACAATCTGCCGAGGCGGCGCGGCAACAAGTGGACGTTCTCCATGCAGTACCGGATCCTGCGCCAGCCGCAACCGGTGCGCTTCTCGGCGCTGACCGGCTGGGAGGCGCCCGATCCCGGGTGGTGGACAGCGCAGGGCTTCGTCGTGGTGAATGCCGATTCGCGCGGCTGTGGTCGCTCCGACGGCACCGGGCGCCTGTTGTCGCGCCAGGAGGCCGAGGACACCTACGACCTGGTGCAGTGGATCGCCGGACAGCCATGGAGCGACGGACGTGTCGTCATGCTCGGGGTGTCGTACCTGGCCATCAGCCAGTACGCGGTCGCCGCGCTGCAGCCGCCGGCACTACGGGCGATCTGCCCGTGGGAAGGCTTCACCGACGCCTACCGTGACCTGACCTTCCCGGGCGGCGTTCGCGAGACCGGCTTCACCAGGGTGTGGTCGCGAAACGTGCGACGCGGCACCCGGCAGGCCTACGACCTGGAACGGATGCAGGACGCCCACCCGTTGCGCGATGAGTTCTGGCGCTCACTGGTCCCGGACCTCTCCGCGATCAAGGTGCCCATGCTGGTGTGCGGCAGCTTCTCCGACAACAACCTGCACAGCCGCGGCTCCATCCGCGCGTTCACGCACGCCGGTTCCGGCCACGCCCGCCTCTACACCCACCGCGCCGGCAAGTGGGCGACCTTTTACTCCGGGCCCGCGCTGACCGAGCAATTGAGGTTTTTCCGCGGAGTGCTGGACGGGGCGCCCCCTTCCCGCAGCGTCCGCCTCGAGGTCCGCGAAGACCGCGACACCGTCGCAGCAGTGCGCGAGGAGGCCGAATGGCCGCTGGCGCGCACCCACTGGCGGCCAATGTATTTGGCCGGGGGCGGATTGCTGACCGCCCAGCGGCCATCGGCGGAAAGTGGCATCACGTTCGAAACCCGCTCCGGCGCAGCGGCTTTCAGCTGGGCCGTCCCGGCGGATATCGAGCTGACCGGCCCGATGGCGGCGCGGCTGTGGATCGAGCTGGACGGCTGCGACGACGCCAACCTGTTCGTCGGCGTGGAGAAGTGGCGTGCCGGACGGTTCGTCGGATTCGAAGGCTCCTATGGCTACGGCCGCGATCGGGTGAGCACCGGTTGGCAGCGGATCTCGCTGCGCGCGCTGGATGCCGACCTTTCGCGGCCATGGGAACCCGTCGCGGCGTGCACAGACCCGCGGCCCGTCGCCGCGCACGAGGTCGTCGAGGTCAACGTGGCGCTGGGCCCGTCGGCGACGCTGTTCCGTGCCGGTGAGCAGCTGCGCTTGGTGGTCGCAGGGCGCTGGTTGTGCCCGAGGAACCCGCTCACCGGCCAGCTCCCGGCGGCCTATGCCGGCTCGCCGCGCGGTCGCGTCAAGCTGCACTGGGGCCCGCGCTACGACGCGCATCTGCTGATCCCGGAGGTCCCCGGGTAGCACGGGGTACTAGATCCAGACGCCCTTGCCCACCGCGACCACACCGCCGGCGCTGATCGCGAAGCGCTCCCGGTCCTTCTCGAGATCCACGCCGACCATCTCGCCGGGCCCGACGACGACGTTCTTGTCCAGGATGGCGTGGCGTACCACCGCGCCCCGGCCGACCCGGGCGCCGGGCATGATCACGCTGCCCTCCACGATCGCGCCGTCATCGACCACGACGTTGGACGACAGCACCGAGTTGCGCACCGAAGCCGCCGAAATGATGCTGCCGGCGCCGACGACCGACTCCTGCGCCGAGCCGCCGTTGACGAACTTGGCCGGTGCCAGGTTCTCCGACTCACCGCGGATCGGCCAGCGCTTGTTGTAGAGGTTGAACACCGGATGCACCGAGACCAGGTCCATGTGCGCGTCGTAGAACGCGTCCAGCGTCCCCACGTCACGCCAGTAACCCCGGTCGCGATCGGTCGCGCCCGGCACCTCGTTGTCCTTGAAGTCGTAAACCGCGGCCATACCGTCGCCCACCAAGCGCGGAATGATGTCACCGCCCATGTCGTGATCCGAATGGTCGTCGTCGGCGTCGGCGCGAATCGCGTCGATGAGCACCTTGGTGGTGAAGATGTAGTTGCCCATCGACACGAACGTCGCCTCAGGGTCATCCGGTGTACCGGGCGGGTCCAACGGCTTCTCCACGAAAGCGCGGATGCGGCCGGAATCGTCGGCGTCGATGCACCCGAACGCGCTGGCCTCGCCGCGCGGCACGCGGATGCCGGCCACCGTTGCGCCGGCCCCGCTTTCGATGTGGAACTGGACCATCTGCTCGGGGTCCATCCGATACACGTGGTCGGCGCCGAAAACGACTATGTAGTCGGGGTCTTCGTCGTAGATCAGGTTGAGCGATTGGTAGATCGCGTCGGCGGAGCCGGTGTACCAGCGGGGGCCCAGGCGCTGCTGCGCGGGCACGGGGGTGATGTACTCACCGGCCAGACCGGACAGCCGCCAGTTCTGCGAAATGTGACGGTCCAGTGAATGCGACTTGTACTGGGTGAGAACGCAGATCCTCAAGTAGCGCGCATTGACGAGGTTGGAGAGCACGAAGTCGATCAGCCGATAGGCGCCGCCGAAGGGAACCGCGGGCTTGGCCCGATCCGCGGTCAGCGGATACAGCCGCTTGCCCTCACCGCCGGCCAGGACAATGCCCAGCACGTGTGGCGCTTCCCTCATGGTTCAAACCTATCGGCCGCCGCGAGGCGCTGCCAGAGGGACGGCGCTATTGGCGGTGTTCTGTGCGGCTGTCCGTCAAGGTATTTGGCCCGCCGAGCCGCTCCCCGATTGCCCGGGCCCCGACTCGCGCTCCTCGTCGCGACCGAACTACCGTGCGGGTATGCGGGTGGCGATGATGACTCGGGAATACCCACCAGAGGTCTACGGGGGCGCCGGTGTACATGTCACGGAACTGGTCGCCCAGCTGCGCCGATTGTGCGCGGTCGATGTGCATTGCATGGGTGCGCCGCGGCCGAACGCCATCGTGCACCAGTCCGATCCACGCTTGCGGAGCGCCAACCCGGCGCTGTCGACGTTGTCCGCGGACCTGATGATGGCCAACGCCGCGTCGGCGGCCACCGTCGTGCATTCGCACACTTGGTACACCGGCATGGCCGGTCATCTGGCGGCGCTGCTCTACGACATTCCCCACGTCCTGACGGCCCATTCGCTCGAGCCGCTGCGGCCGTGGAAGGCCGAACAGCTCGGCGGCGGCTACCAGGTGTCGACGTGGGTGGAGCGCACCGCGGTGCAGGCGGCGGACGCCGTCATCGCGGTCAGCTCCGCGATGCGTGAAGACATCCTGCGCGTCTACCCCGCCCTGGATCCCAGCGTCGTGCACGTCATCCGCAATGGGGTGGACACCGACGTCTGGCATCCGGCCGGGCCGACGCATGCCGGGTCTGTGCTGGCCGAACTCGGCGTCGACCCAGACCGGCCCACGGTGGCGTTCGTCGGCCGGATCACCCGGCAGAAGGGCGTCGCCCACTTGGTGGCGGCGGCGCACCAGTTCGACCCCGAGGTGCAGGTGGTGTTGTGCGCGGGCGCCCCCGACACCCCGGAGATAGCCGAGGAGATTCGGTCCGCGGTGGCGCGGCTGGCCCACGATCGGCAGGGCGTGTTCTGGATCAGAGAAATGCTGCCGATCGGCGAGATACGTGAAATATTATCGGCGGCAACGGTTTTCGTCTGTCCTTCGGTGTACGAGCCGCTGGGCATCGTGAACCTGGAGGCGATGGCTTGCGCGACGGCCGTGGTGGCGTCCGATGTCGGCGGGATACCCGAGGTGGTCCTCGACGGGGTGACCGGTTCGCTGGCGCACTACGACGCCGGAGACCCGGCCGGTTACCAGACCAGACTGGCCGAAGCGGTCAACGCGCTCGTCGCCGACCCCGAAAAGGCGAAGCGTTACGGCGAGGCGGGACGCCAGCGCTGCGTCGAGGAATTCTCCTGGGCCCGCGTCGCCGAGCAAACCCTGGACATTTATCGAAAGGTGTGTGCGTAGCCCCGCGGTCCGCCGGCAGGCCTTAGCTGGAGCTCGTGACACCCTTGAGTTCGTCACCGAGGGCGGCGGCTTCGTCGGGCGTCAGCTCGACGACCAGTCGACCACCTCCCTCAAGTGGTACCCGCATCACGATGCCGCGCCCCTCCTTGGTTGCTTCCAGAGGACCGTCGCCGGTCCGGGGCTTCATCGCCGCCATCGAGTGCTCCCTCCAGGTTCGAGCTGGTCCGACGTTGCGGACCTGGTCGGCGCCGAGCATGCCCCGCCAGCGATTTTCCAGCCATACCCGACATCGAACTGCCAAATCACCCCTCTATTGTTCCCTATCCAGGTCACGAGTTGAACAAAGACCCGGTTCTCCGGGCCTGGGGGCCGCTGAACGCCGATTGCCCGGCCGCGTGTCACCGGGGGGAAGGCACCCAACAACCCCGGATATGGTCGTCGACCATGCCGGTCGCCTGCATCAGCGCATAGGCGGTGGTGGGCCCGACGAAGCGGAACCCGCGCCGCTTGAGCTCGCGCGCCATGGCCTTCGATTCCGGTGTGGCCGAGGGAACTTCGGAGCCATCCGCCGGCCTGGGGCGCGGTGCGGGCGCAAAAGACCAGAGCAGCTCCGCGAGGTCAGCCGAGGTTCCCAGCTCGGCGGCGGCACGCGCGTTGGCGATGGTCGCGTCGATCTTGGCCCGGTTGCGCACGATTCCCGTGTCCGCCATCAACCGCTGCACGTCCGCATCGGTGTAGCCGGCGACCTGCTCGAAATCGAATCCCGCGAAGGCGCGCCGGAAGTTCTCCCGTTTGCGCAGGATGATCAGCCACGACAGCCCGCTCTGGAACGCCTCCAGGCTCATCCGCTCGAACAGCGCCATCCCGTCGTGCACCGGGCGGCCCCACTCCTGGTCGTGGTAGTCGCGGTACAACTCGAAATCAGGTCCGGGCCGAATGGCCGCCCAGCTGCACCGAACCAGCTCGTCATCGCTCACATCTAGTCCTGACGATCCAGGCCGTCCTCGGGTTCCACCGGTTGGGAATCGTCCTCTGCCGCCGCGGGGGCGGGCACCGCGGCGAGCTGGCCGCGCAGCGCCTCGACCTCGCGGGCGAGCCGGTCCAGCACCCAGTCCACCTCGCTGGTCTTGTATCCGCGCAACGCCTGGGTGAACTTGACTGCGTCGACGTCCGCGCCGGTCACCCCGTAGGCGGGCAACACGGTCGCGGTCGTCCCCCGGGGCAGGGGCGGCAGCTGCTCACCGCGACCGAACAGCAGACTCGCCGCGCCGAACAGCACGATCGCCACCAGCACCAGCACCACCAGGTAAAGCAACACCAACGCCACGTCGTCGATACTGCCCTATGCCACCGACAGCGCGACCACGCAGCGCGGCTTTAGCGCGGCCTCAAGACCTTCATCGGCGGACGGTCCGCCAGCGACACCGGCGACGTGTGCTGGGTGTAGCTCTGACCATCGGGCCCCTCGGGACCAACGGCGAAGAACTGCGTCAACCCGATCCCGGAATCGGGAATCCCGCAGCGCGAGAGCAGGGTCGCGATGACCTGGCGGCTCATCGCACCCAACTCGGCCAGCGGCCGGTTGCGGTGCGCGCGCACTCCCAAGTTGACCTGGGCGATGGCGCCCAGGCCCAACCGGTCGAACGTGTCCAGCAGCAGGCCGATCTCAACGCCGTAGCCCGGCGCGAACGGCACCGACGTCAGCAGTTCGCGGGTCGCCGCGTACTCCCCGCCGAGCGGCTGCAGGATGCAACCCAGCTCCGGCCGCAGCGCCGCGAGCAGCGGCCGGGCCACCAGTTCGGTGACCCGCCCACCGCCGGTGGCGCCCGCGGCGCCCCCGACGTCGCCGACCTGTAGCGGCCGCCGGTAGAAGCTTTTGACCAGGTGGACGCCGTCGCCCATGAGCAGCGGCCCGACCAGCCAGGGCACGAACATCGGGTTCGGGTTGATCAGGTCGGAGTCGACGAAGACGACGATGTCACCGCTGGTGGCCGCCAGCGAGCGCCACAGCGCCTCCCCTTTTCCGGGCCGGGTCGGTACCTCGGGCAACGCCTGCTCACGGCTGACGACCCGGGCGCCGGCGGCGACGGCGCGGATCTCGGTGTCGTCCGTCGAGCCGGAATCCAGCACGATCAGCTCGTCCACCAGCCCCCCAGAGCTTTTGACCAGGGGTGAGATGCTTTCCACCACCGATTCGATGGTCTCTTCTTCGTTGAGGGCCGGCAGCACCACCGAGATGGTTCGCCCCGCCTTCGCGGCCTCGAGCTCGGCGACCGTCCAGCTCGGACGGTTCCAGCTGCGATTGGACAGCCAGGTGTCGCCGGGCCGGGCGGCCAGCACCGCGTCGTCGGTGAGGTCGCCGACCAGGTCGGATGCCGTCATGCCAGTCCCCTCACGGTGCGCGCCGGCGGGCGTGACCCCTGGATGGAGGCCACCATTTCCAGCACCCTTCGGGTGGCGGCGACCTCGTGCACGCGAAACATGCGGGCACCGGTGGCGGCCGCCAGCGCGGTGGCCGCCAACGTTCCCTCTAGCCGCTCGGTCAATTCCACACCCAAAGTCTCCCCGACGAAGTCCTTGTTACTCAAAGCCATGAGCACAGGCCATCCGGTATTAACAAGATCGCCCAGGTGGCGCAACAGCAGCAGCCCGTGGAAGGTGTTCTTGCCGAAGTCGTGAGCGGGGTCGATCAGCACCCGGTCGCGGGCCACCCCGCAGGCGACCGCGCGCTCCGCGGCGCCGGTGACCTGGCGAATAACGTCGTCGACCACGCCGCGCGCGGCGGTTCCGTAGCTCACCCGGAACGGTCGCGTGCGGGGCAGCGCCCCGCCGGTGTGCGAGCACACCAGGCCCGCACCGAACTCCGCGGCGACCTCGGCCAGGCCCGGGTCGATGCCGCCCCAGGTGTCGTTGATCAGATCCGCCCCGGCCGCACAGGCCACCTTGGCCACCTCGGAACGCCAGGTGTCGACGCTGATCAGCTGGTCCGGATAGGCGCCGCGCAGCCATTCGATGAACGGGACCAGACGGGCGAGCTCGGTTTCGGCATCGACCTCCTGGCCCGGGCCCGCCTTGACCCCGCCGACGTCGATGACGTCGGCGCCCTCGGCGATGGCGCGGTGCGCAGCGGCCCGGGCTGCCTCGTCGCTGAAGGCCGCACCCTTGTCGTAGAACGAGTCGGGGGTGCGGTTGACGATCGCCATGATCAGCGGGCGATCGCCGGCGACCGGACGCCCGCACCAAGTGGATTGCACACGTCTATGGTGCCCGGTCACGGCGCCGGGTGCGGCCCGGGGATCGGGAGTGCGGCGCGCCGCACGGTCGTCGTCAACGGCAGCGTCAGCCCTGCGGGCGCTTCCCGTCGGCCACTTCGTCGGGGTATTCGTCGTAGTACGGCACGTAACCCTCGTCGCGGCCGGCCAGCACGTACAGCGGGTCCTTGATGTCGGGCCCGTAGGCCTGTTCGCGCAACTCCACCTTGCGGCTCTTGAACGTCGTGGTGTGCTCCAGCGACTCGACCACCCGCACGAACAGCGGCAGCGCGTAGGCGGGCAGCTGGCCATACACGGCGCGGGCCAGCGACTTGCCGTCGAACTCCGCGCCGTCGCGCAGCTTGACCGCGGCCATGCCGGCGCGGCCGCCGGTGCGGGGGATCTCGACACCGAAAACGGTGCATTCCTCCACGGATTCGTCGGACGCCAGCGCCGCCTCCACCTGCGTGGTGGCGACGTTCTCCCCCTTCCACCGGAACGTGTCGCCGAGGCGGTCGACGAACGCGGCGTGCCCCATGCCCTGCGGACTCATCACGTCACCGGAGTTGAACCACACGTCACCCTCACGGAACGCGTTGCGCACCAACTTCTTTTCGCTCGACTCCTTGTCGGTGTAGCCGTCGAACGGCTGCAGCCGGTTGACCCGGCTGAGCAGCAGGCCGGGCTCCCCGGCCGGCACCCGGCGCACCCGCCCGTTGTCGTCGCGCAACGGGGCTCCGGTGTCGGGGTCGTACTCCACGTAGGCCAACGGCATCGGGAAGACGCCGGTGGTCCGGGGCACGTTGAAGATGTTGATGAACGCGGTGTTGCCCTCGCTGGAGGCGTAGAACTCGCACACGCGGGCGATGTCGAACCGATTGGTGAACTCGTCCCAGATCTCGGGTCGCAGCCCGTTGCCGGCGATCACCCGCACCTGGTGCGCGCGGTCGGTGGCCTTGCGTGGCTGGTTGAGCAGGTACCGGCAGATCTCGCCGATGTAGATGAACGCCGTGGCGTCGGCGGCGATGACCTCGTCCCAGAACTTCGACGCCGAGAACGACTTGCCCAGCGCCAGCGTCGCCCCGGAGTTGATCACCGACGACAGCGCGACCGTCAGCGCGTTGTTGTGGTACAGCGGCAGGCAGCTGTAGAGCGTGTCGGAGCTCTTCAGCCGGAGCCCGATGCCGCCGAACGCCGCGAGCGCCTTCAGCCACCGCAGGTGGGTCATCACGCTGGCCTTGGGGAATCCCGTTGTGCCCGAGGTGAAGATGTAGAACGCGGTGTCCCTGGCCTGCACGGCCGATACTGACGCCGGGTTGGTGGCCGGGGCGCTGGCGGCGAACCGTTCCAGGTCCTCCACGGTCATGGTCTCGGTGTCGCCCGAGCCGCCGCACTCGGCCACCGCGCTGACCAGGTCCGTCTCCGCGACCAACACCTTGGCCTTGAGCAGGCCCAGGCTGTGGGCCAGCACCTCGCCGCGCTGGTGGTAGTTCAGCATGCCGGCGACCGCGCCGCACTTGACCGCGGCCAGCATGGTCAGCACCGCGTTGGGCGAGTTGCGCAGCATGATCGCGACGACGTCGCCGTGGCCGACGCCGTGCGCGGCCAGCACCGCGGCGTACCTGTTCGCGGCGGCGTTGGCGTCGCGATAGGTCAGCTGCTGGTCACCGAACCGCAAGAAGATCCGATCGCCGTAGCGGGCCGCGCGTTCCTGGAACACCGTTCCGATCGATTTCTTCGAGCCCGGCTGGGCCAGCAGCCCGGTCATCGCCCCGCGCATGATCACCGGCATGTCGGCCAGCAGGCCCGGCGCCCGAGATGCGATATCGGTCAGTTTGACCGCCGTGCGCGCTCCGCCGTCGTGATCGGACACGTCATCCCTCGTTTCCTGTAAGCAACTCGGCGGACAGCCTAGTAGGGATCACCAGATTGCCGGCGGGCTCAATCGGGCGCACACGCCTCCACGGCGGCGCTCACCTTGTCGACCAGCAGCAACCGGTCCATCGCCGGCTGTGAAATGTACCCGCTGTCGAGCAGTCCGCACAGCCAGAGCCACAGGCCTTCGTAATGCCCCAGGGGATCCAGCATGACGATGGGTTTGCGGTGCAGGCCGAGGTAGCCCGTGGTCCACGAGTCCAGCAACTCGTCGAGGGTGCCGACGCCACCGGGCAGCACGATGAACGCGTCGGCGCGCTCTTCCATCACGTGTTTGCGCTCATGCATCGTCTCGGTGACGATCAGCTCGTCGGCTTCGGTGTCGGCGATCTCGACGCGCATCAGAACCTGCGGGATGACGCCGACGGTCCGGCCGCCGCGGGCGCGCGCCGCGGTGGCCACCGCGCCCATCGCCGACACCCGGCCGCCGCCCCACACCAGCGTCCAGCCGCGCTCGGCGATCGCCTCGCCGAGTTCGGCAGCGACCGCGAGCAATTCGGGATGCTCCGGACCGGACGCGCAGTACACACACACCGCCCAGTCGCCTGATGGCTCGCGTTCCGGGCGCATACAACGAAAGCGTTCCGGGCGCATACAACGAAAGGTAGACCAGGCTTGCTGCGGGCCGCACACCGCGCGCAATAAAATCCGGCGATGCCGATTCGATGGAACGTTCCCCAGCACGCGTCGGCCCTGGAGCGGCTGGACGCGGCGCTGGCGGATGGGCGGGGTGCCGTCGTGCTGGGACCGGACGGCTGCGGCAAGTCCACGTTGGCCCGAATGGCCGCCGAAGGCTTCGGCCACCGGCACCCCGGCACGCGCATCCGCTGGGTCACCGGCACCCCGACCGAACGCGCGGTGCCGTTCGGCGCGTTCAGCCACCTGGTGCGGATCGCCGACCTCGGCAAACCGGCCGCGCTGTTGCGCGCGGCCCGGGCATCGCTGGACGGTGACGACCTGCTGCTGGTCGTCGACGACGCCCACGACCTGGACATCCTGTCGGCCACGCTGATCTACCAGCTCGCGCTGGCGGGCGCGGCCAGGATGATCGTCACCGGCCGCGCCGACTCGGCTCCCGACGCCATCGCGGCGCTGTGGGCCGACGGGCTGCTCCCCCGGATCGACATCGAACCGCCGGGCGGGATGACCACACCGGCCGAGGTCGACGCGTTCCTCGCCGAAATGCCATCCGGGGCCCGGTCGGTGCTGGACTACCTCGCCGTCGCGGAGCCGCTGTCGCTCGCCGATCTGAGCGTCCTTACCGGCGCGGACGCGATCGGCGAGGCGACGGATTGCGGGGCGGTGGAAACGCGGGCGCGCGGCGGAGCGTCGGACGACCCGGTCGTGTACACGGCCCACCCGCTGTTTGCCGAGCGAGCGCGGGCCGCGCTCGGCGGCGACGGCGCCCAGCAACGACGAACCGAGTTGGTGCGGCTGCTGTCGCAGCATCCGGCGGACCACCTCAGCGACCGGCTCCGGTTGGCGGCGCTGGCCCTGGACAGCGACGCCTCCCAGCCGACGGCCGAGGTGGTCGGCGCCGCGCAGCAGGCGCTGCGCCTGGGCGACCTGGCCCTCGGCGAACGGTTGGCCGCTTCGGCGCTGGAGCGCTCCGGCGGGTTGACGGCGCGGCTGGCGCTGGCACACGCGCTGGCGTGGCAGGGCCGCGGCCGCGAGGCCGACGCGGTGCTGGCCGGCGTGGACCCCACCGCGTTGACCGAAGCCGCGCTGATGGACTGGACGCTGTTGCGCGCGGCCAACCAGTTCTGGATGCTCAGCGAGCCCGAGCGGGCCACCGCGTTCTTGCGGACGATCCGCGGTCGCGTCTCGGATCCGGGCGCGCGCACCACGCTGGACGCGCTGAGCGCCACGTTCGCGATGAACGCCGGCAACGTCGGGCACGCCGTGAAGGTCGCGGACGAGGTGCTCGCCGCCCCGGACGCCGACGACCAGGCGGTGGCCTGGGCGGCCAGCGCGGCGGCGCTGTGCGCGGCGCGCCAGGGCCGCTTCGGCGACGTCGAGCCGCTGGCCCAGCGCGCGCTGGCCGCCGAACATCCCGGGTTGCTGCGCTTCACGATCGGACTGGGACAGACCACCGCGTTGTTGATGGCGGGCCGGCTCGACGGGGCCCGCGAACTCGCCCAGCAGTTCACCGATTTCGCCGAGTTGCAGCAGCCGGGCCGCGCGATCGGCGAGGTGCTGCTGGCCCACGTGCTACTCGCCGACGGCGAATTCGCCCGAGCCGCAGCGCTACTCGGCCCGACGGCCGCAACGTTGGAACGCACCGGCTATTCGTGGGGTCCGCTGTCGTTGACCCTGCTGGCCACCGCGCTGGCCCAGCAGGGCGATATCGCGGCCGCGGGGAAGGCGTTGGGCCGGGCCGAATCCCGGCACGGAACCAAGTCGGCGCTGTTCGCGCCGGAACTCGGTGTCGCGCGGGCATGGCGGCTCTCGTCGATGCGCGACGCGCACGGCGCGGTGGCGGCCGCCCGTGACGCCGCCCGGATGGCCGAGCGCGGCGGGCAACGGGCGGTGGCGGTGCGCGCCTGGCACGAGGCCGTGCGGCTCGGTGACATCCGAGCGGCGGATCCGCTGGCCCGGCTCTGTGACGAGATCGACTGCGCCGCCGGGCAGCTCGCGCTCTCCCACGCGCAGGCGCTGGCGGCCGGCGACAGCGCGGCGCTGCTGGCGGTGTCGGGCGACCTGGCGAAGGTGGGGATGCGCGCGGCGTCCGCCGACGCCGCCGCGCAGGCGCAGCGCTGCGGGGCCCGCTAACCGCCCAGGTAGCCGCGCAGCATCTCCACCGCGGCGGTGATGTTGGCGACCGGAACGCTCTCGTCGCGCGTGTGCGCGAGGTTGGGGTCGCCCGGCCCGAAGTTGACCGCCGGTATGCCCAACGCGGCGAAACGTGCGACGTCGGTCCACCCGTACTTCGCCCGGACCTGCCCCCCGGCCGCCTCGACCAAGGCCTTGGCCGCCGGCTGGGACAGCCCGGGCAGCGCGCCGGCGGCCGCGTCGGTCTGCTCGATCTGCACGTCGAGCCCGCCGAACACCTCGTGCACGTGCTCGAGCGCCGCGGCCACCGACCGGTCGGGGGCGAAGCGGAAGTTGACCGCGACCGCGGCCGCGTCGGGAATCACGTTGCCCGCCACGCCGCCGTTTATGCGCACCGCCGACAGGCCCTCGCGATATTCGCAACCGTCGATGTCCACGGTGCGGGCGGAGTATGCGGCCAGCCGATCCAGGACGGCCCCCAGCTTGTGAATAGCGTTGTCCCCCAACCATGGTCGTGCCGAGTGGGCGCGCGTGCCGGTGGCCGAGATCACGACGCGCAACGTCCCCTGGCAACCGGCTTCGATGTAGCCGCCGGTGGGTTCGCCCAGGATGGCCACGTCGGCGGACAGCCAGTCCGGCAGCTCGCGCTCGATGCGCCCCAAACCGTTTGCCGCCGCCTCGATTTCCTCGCAGTCATACATCACCAGCGTCAGGTCGTGAGCCGGCTCGGCGACGGTCGCGGCCAGATGAAGGAAGACCGCGTCACCCGACTTCATGTCCGCGGCGCCGCAGCCGTACAGGTCGCCGTTCGCGCGGCGGCTGGGCAGGTTGCCGGCGACCGGGACAGTGTCCAGGTGCCCCGCCAGCAGGACCCGCGACGGCCGCTGGTGCCGGGTGCGGGCGAGCACGGCGTTGCCGTTGCGAACGATCTCGAAGCCGGACGTCTGGGCGCGCAGGGCGGCCTCCACCTCGTCGGCCAGGCGCGCCTCGTCTCGCGATTCGCTGGGGATGTCGACCAACGCAGCGGTCAGCTCGATCGGATCCCCGCGCAAGTCCAGCACGGGTCCCAGGTTATCCGCTGCCGGGCGGCAAGTAACCTGACCGCCGTGACTGGAGCTGTAGGCATCGGGCTGGCGACGCTGGCCGCCGACGGATCGATCCTCGACACGTGGTTTCCCGCACCGGAACTGACCGAATCGGGCACCGGCGGCACGTCGCGGCTCGCCCTGTCGGACATCCCCCCGGAGCTGGTCGCACTGGTCGGCCGGGACGACGACCGCGGCACCGAGAGCATCGCCGTGCGCACGGTGATCGGCTCGCTCGACGACGTGGCCGCCGACGCCTACGACGCCTACCTGCGGCTGCATCTGCTGTCGCATCGGTTGGTGGCGCCGCACGGGCTGAACGCCGGCGGCTTGTTCGGGGTATTGACCAATGTCGTGTGGACTAACCGCGGACCGTGCGCGATCGAAGGGTTCGAGGCGGTCCGGGCGCGGCTGCGCCGCCACGGACCCGTGACCGTCTACGGCATCGACAAGTTCCCGCGGATGGCCGACTACGTGGTGCCGACCGGGGTGCGCATCGCCGACGCCGACCGGGTGCGGCTGGGTGCCCACCTGGCGCCGGGTACCACGGTCATGCACGAGGGCTTCGTCAACTACAACGCCGGCACGCTGGGCGCGTCGATGGTCGAGGGCCGCATCTCGGCCGGCGTGGTGGTGGGTGACGGATCGGACGTCGGCGGCGGCGCCTCCATCATGGGCACCCTGTCCGGGGGCGGCACGGAAGTCATTTCGATCGGCAAGCGGTGCCTGCTCGGCGCCAACGCGGGGCTGGGCATCTCGCTGGGCGACGACTGCGTCGTCGAAGCGGGCTTGTACGTGACCGCGGGCACCAAGGTCGCCACGCCCGACGGCCAGGTGCTCAAAGCCCTGGAGCTGTCCGGCGGCAACAACCTGCTCTTCCGCCGCAATTCGGTCAGCGGCGCCGTCGAAGTGGTGCCCCGCGGCGGCCAGGGCATCGCCCTCAACGAGGACCTGCACGCCAACTGAGCGCAGCTATACGTCGGCGGCAACCTTCTCGGCGGCCGGGGCGGCGCGCAGCGCCGTACCCATGGTTTCCGGCAGCAGATACACGGACACGAAACTGGCCATGACCAGGGTGGCCATCATGAGCCCGATCGCCCAGCCGCCGTAGGTGGCCAGCAGCGTGCCGGCGACCAGCGGCGGCACGGCGGCGCCGAGAATGCCGGCCAGGTTCATCGCCACCGCCGCTCCGCTGTAGCGGTAGCGGGTGGCGAACAGTTCGGGAACGAACGCCGCCGTGGGCCCGTTGGCCACCGCCGCGGCCGCGAACATGCCGAGGACGGCGACCGCGTACAACACCGGCTTGCGGGTGTCCAGCAGCGGGATGACCGCGAACGCCCACGGCAGGCATGCCGCGAGCCCGCATAGCATCACCCGGCGGCGGCCGACCCGATCGGAGATCCACGCCGAGAACGACACGCACGCCATGCTGGTCAGCCCGGCCAGTGCGCCGACGCCCCAGATGAAGCTCCGCGAATAGCCGAGATGGTTGTGGGCGTACATGACCAGGAAGGTGTTGCCCAGGTAGACGAAGCCCATGCCGCCGAGGAAGGCGCCCGCGACGAGCACGATCTCGCGCCGCTGGAACCGCAACAGCTCCGCGAGCGGCGCCTTGGGCAGCTCGTCGCGGGCCTTCTCCTCCACGAACAGCGGGGTCTCGTCGATGTTCAGTCGTACATAGAGGGCGATACCGATCAGCGCGCTGCTGATCAGGAAGGGCACCCGCCATCCCCAGTCCATAAACGCGGTGCTTTTCTCACCCATGGTGAGGTTGACGACGAGAAAGGTCAGGCTGGCCAGGATCCCGGCGGTGCCACCGCCCAACAGGGTGAACATGCCGTACCAGCCGCGTTTGCCGGACGGCGCGTACTCGGCACTGAGCAAAACCGACCCCGCCCATTCGCCGCCGACCGCGAATCCCTGTAGCAACCGCAGAACGATGAGAATCAACGGTGCCGCGATGCCGATCGACGCTGTGCTGGGAACCATGCCGACACTCACGGTCGACGCGCCCATGATCAGCAAGGTGGCGATCAGCGTCTTCTTGCGGCCCAGCCGGTCCCCGAAATATCCGAAGACGGCCGCGCCCAACGGGCGGGACAGGAACGCCGTCGCGAACGTCGCCATCGAGGCGATGGTGGCCAGCGTCGGGCCGAGGCGCGGGAAGAACACGGTGGGAAACACCAAGGCGGCCGCGGTCCCGTAGATCAGGAAGTCGTAGAACTCGATGGCCGAGCCCACGAGACAGGCCGCCGCTATCCGCCGCATGGGAGTGGTGGCAGCGGTGCCCGGCTCACCCATGGGCGCCGCTCACGGTCCGGTTGCGTCGATACACGGTTACGACGGTAGGTGAAGCTTCACGGTCACGCTCTTCGCTGAAGCTGGCAACTTGCTGCGTGTCAGCCGTCGGCCAGCAGCTGCTTTTTGAGCACCTTGCCCATCGCGTTGCGGGGCAGCGTGTCGACGAGGCGGACCTCGCGAGGCCGTTTATGCATCGAAAGTTCTTGGGCGACGTGGTTGATCAGGTCGTCGGCGTTCAGGCCTTCCGCGCCGACGATGAACGCGACGATGCGCTGGCCCAGGTCCTGGTCCGGCATGCCGACGACCGCGGCCTCCCGCACCCCGGGATGCCCGAGCAGCGCCGTCTCGATTTCGCCGGCGCCGATCCGGTAGCCACCGGACTTGATCAGGTCGACCGACTCGCGGCCCACTATGCGGTGCATGCCCCCGCCGTCGATGACGGCGACATCGCCGGTGCGATACCAGCCGTCGGCGTCGAACGCCTCGGCGGTGGCCTCGGGGCGGTTCAGGTAACCGTCGAACATCATCGGCCCCCGAACCTCAAGCTTGCCAACGGTTTCCCCGTCGTGCGGCACCTCGCCGCCGCTGTCGTCGAGCAGCCTGGTTTGCACGCCGGTGAGCGGTAGGCCCACCCATCCGGCGCGTCGCTCGCCGTCCGCGCGGGTCGACAGCGTGATCAGCGATTCAGATGCGCCGTAGCGTTCGATGGGCCGGTGCCCGGTGAGCCGGGCCAGCCCCTCGAACACCGGAACCGGCAGCGGCGCACTCCCGGAGACCAGCAGCCGCGCCGGGCGCAGCGCGCGGGCGGCGGCCTCGTCGGCCACCACCCTCGACCACACGGTCGGCACCCCGAAGTACAGCGTGCCCCCGGCGTGGGCGTAGCCCGCCGGCGTGGGTTTTCCGGTGTGCACGAAGCGATTTCCCACCCGCAGCGACCCGAGCAGTCCCAGCACCAGCCCGTGCACGTGGAACAGCGGCAGCCCGTGCACCAACACGTCGTCGGCCGTCCACTGCCACGCCTGCGCCAGGGCGTCGAGGTCGGCCGCGATCGCGCGGCGGCTCAGCACCACACCTTTGGGCAGGCCGGTGGTGCCGGAGGTGTAGATGATCATCGCGGTGGCGTCGGGTGATGGCTCGGGGTAGCGGTGCCAGGAGCGGGCGTGTAGCCGCACCGGGATGTGCGGCAGTCCCTCCAGCTCGTCCGGGACGGGGCCCAGCCAGGCCTGCACTCCCGAATCGGTGAGCATGTGCCGGCGTTCGGCCGCACCCACGTCGGCGGGCACCGGGACGAAGGGCACGCCGGCGATCAGGCACCCGGTCACCGCGAGCACCGTCGCCGCGCTGGGCGTGGCCAGTATCGCGACCCGGTTCGCGCCGCCGACCCGCTCGGCCACCGATGTGGCGGCGCCGACCAGGTCGCTACGACTCAAGACGGCCCCGTCGATGCGTACCGCGTCGGCGATGTCGGTGGCGGTGACCGCCGCGGGATTCAGGGACGCCAGCAGCACGTGAGCAGGCTACCCGGCGGCCACCGGGTCAGTCCCGCTCGTCCCAGATCTTCATCAGGGTGGACAGGATCTCCTCGCCGCGTCCGAGCCCGCCGAGGTGGCTCTCGCCCGGCAGCACGAACAGCTCGGCGTCGGGCAGCAACGACACGACGTGCTCACCGTGGGCGAACGGGACGATGTGGTCGCTGTCGCCATGCCACCAGCGCACCGGGACCTTGACCTCGTCGAGCCGGAATCCCCAGTCCTGGGTGAACAGGATGACGTCGTTGAACGGGGCCGCCAGTTGCTTGCGGCTGCCGTTGAGCAGGTCGTCGAGGAACATCGCGCCGAACTCGGGCCGGGTCAGCAGGCGCCGGTCGCCTTCGGGCGATATCGCGGCGTACAGGTACAGCGCGGGATTGGCGACCGGACGGATCGCCCGGACCACCAGGCTCGCGCCGATCCGCAGCGGGTCACCGCCCAGCCGCAGCAGCGGCGCCACCCGCTTGCCCAGGTTCATCAGGCCGCTGGTGATGCCCTCGTCGCCGAGGAAGGGCGCGACGCCGCCGAGCACGCCGGCCGCCACGACCCTTTCGTGCAGCACCGCGGCCGACGCGAGGGCGTACGGGCCGCCCCCGGACAGGCCGATGACGGCCATGTCGTTGATGCCAAGCGTGTCCGCGATCGTCCGCAGGTCGTCGGCGAACGCCCGAATGTTCTCGTAGCGATGGGGTGTCGACGAACCGATGCCGGGCCGGTCCAGGCCGATCAGGCGGATGTTGTGCTGCTCGGCGTAGACCCGGGCCTCGACCGGGATCTGCCGGCGCGCGCCGGGGGTGCCGTGCAACCAGAACATCGCGCGCCCCTGCGGGTCGCCGAACTCGGCGAAACCGATCTGGCGGTCGTCGCCGACGGCGACGTTTCCTTCGAGCTTGGGGCGGGCGATCGCGATGACCATGCCAGCAGCCTCGCATGTGACGAGCCGTTTACCAAAGGCTCACGGGTAAGGCGGCCGGCTAGGAGTGCGGTCAGGGAACAAAGGACGTCAGCGCCGCGGCCACCAAATCCGGGTCGTCGCACATCGGAAAGTGGTTGCCGCGACGGACCTTCAATTGGCGCGCTGCGGGGAACAACGCCTTCCAACGCGGCTGAAAGCGCAGCGGGTCGTTGAATTGTCCGAAGACCGTCAGCACCCGCCGGTCGGCGAGGGCGCCCTGCAACGCGGTATCGACTTCTGCGTACAGTGCGGGCGCGCCTCTCGCGTCCCGGAAATAGGCGTGCCAGGCGCGGCGAGCCGACGCGTCGATGCCTGCCCGGAAGACCGTGCGATCCGCGCGGCCCCAGTGTCGGCCAACCCCGAAGCTGGTCGACGTCAAGCGAGGGAGCACACCCGTGGCGGCGTCCAGTTCCCGGACGAGGGCACTCCCCATCGCGGCGAGCATGCCCCGAAAGACCGGACCCGTGGGCGTCCACGCGAAGCAGTTGACCGCCGCCAGGCCCGCCACTCGATCGGCGCGGCGCGCCGCAGCCAGGAGTCCGGCCGGGCCGCCCAAGTCGTGGGCGACCAGCGTGACGTCGCGCAATTGCAGTGCATCGATGACGGCGGTGACCGCGTCACCCGCTTCGGCAAGCGTCGGGGAAGACAGCCGATCGCTGAGCCCACAACCGGGCGCATCGACAGCGACACAGCGAAAATCGTTTTGCAGGAGCAGCAATACATCACGCCACACGAAACTCCAGCTTCCGACGTGGACGAATAACAAGGTCGGGCCGCCGCCGATGTCGGTGACCGCAATGCGACCTCGGTCATGACTGAGCGCGTACGTCTCCCACGGCCACGCCGAGGACGGCAGCCAGTTTGGACGATCAAGTGTGGCAAGTGTTTTCATGATCTTCCTCATTCACTCGTTTGAATGCGCAGCAGCAAAAACTGCCGGACGCCCAGCAGCCTGAATCCGAATCGTTCGATGGCGTTAAACGCCTTGTGCACCAACTGTTTCGCGTCCATCGCTGCCACGAATTGGGGTTGCACAGCGAGGTAACGCCTGCCGCGTAGCTGCACGACACAGTGCCCGGCGGCCCGTACATTGCGCGCCCAGTCCGACCGGTTGCCGAATGACAAGGGCACCACGATCATGTCGCCCGCGACGGCGGCGCTCGTTGGGGTGGCGTAGAGCGTGCGGGATCGACGCCCGACGTGCTGGACCCGGGCCATCATCGGCAGGCAGCGTCGTCCGGCCATCGTGCCGACGAGCGGGTTGAGAACTTTGGTCAACGGCCTGATGATTAACCGGACCGTCCTCGAGGGTCCTACGGCAACGAATTGTCCGTTGCTGGTTTCCGGATTTGGTTGGCGTGCCGGCGTACTCATGTATAAGAGGACGAGAAGGCAGGTAACTATGTGACTCCTACCGAGCGCTACCGAGTTCGGCGCGTAAAGGGTCTAGCGTCGAATCCCGCACGAGGACATGGATTTTTACTACCTTGCCGTCCTCGATCGTCAGCGCCAGCAGGCCCTCAAGCCGGCGGTTGACGAAGGCCAGGATCGCCGGTTGATTGCACACCGGTTGCGCCACCAGGACGGTTTCGGCCCGGCCCCAGTAGCGCAGGATGTTGATGCCGACTTGGTGGGCGCCGATCACGACAGCTCCACTGCGTACATCGAGTTCACCGGAAACGTCGCGATCCAGCAGAGCCATCAGCGCGTCGAGGTCACCGGTCGAGCATGCTTCGATAAATGCCCTGGTGATCGCGCGGTGCTGGGCCGGTTCCACCAGGTCGGAGCCCGCCGAGCGGCCTGATTGAGACCTGTTGATCTTGCGCCGGGCCCGATGCGCGAGTTGCCGGCATGCGGGTGCGTGGCTTCCGACCGTGGCAGCGATCGTGTCGAAGGGCACTTGGAAGACGTCGTGCAATACGAACACCACCCGCTCTGCGGGACTGAGACGTTCGAGCATGATGAGCAGGGCCAGCCGGACCTCGTCGTCGAGGGTCACCCGATCGGCGGGATCGATGGCTGACAAATCGCGATCGCGTTGCTGCTCAGCAATGTCTTGCGGGCGTTCGCGACGCGACGACGCCGACTTCATGTGATCCAGGCACAGCCGGCTTGTCACCACGATCAGCCAGCCACGCTCGTCCTTGATGCCACCCACTGGTGCCTGCACCAGCCGGAAGAAGGCCTCCTGCACCACATCTTCGGCCGCCCCGACGTCGCCAAGCATCCGGAATGCGAGGTCCACCAGATAGGCGCGATTCGCCTTCCATGCACCGCTCACCCGGTCGTCATGAGCATCCATGAAGTCAAGGACGGAATGGACCGGCCGAATGTGACACCGCGACCCAGGGAGTCACATTTCGGGGCGCTGCGGCGTCCTTCCAATCACCCATCCACACCGATCAGATGAAGGTCAGTAAATGAGCCGGATACCAACCCACACCGTTGACGATGCGCCGCACGCCTCCCGCAAGCTGCTGGAACAAGTGATCCAATTTTCACCGACCGGGCGCCCGCTGAATCTGCATGCGCAAATGGCGCACTCACCGGCGGTGTTCGTCGCCTACACATCGCTTCGTGCGGCGACCGCCGAACACGGCACTGTCGGCCCGCAGTTGTCCGCCGCTCTGATGCTCGCGGCGGGTAGCGCCATGGGCAATGACTACGTCGTCGGGATCACCAGCCGGCTCGCACAGTTGGCGGGATGGACCGACGAGCGGATCGCGGCTCTGCGGGCCGGAACCGCCACGGGCGACGACAAGGTCGATGCGATCGCCGCACTGGTCAGGGAGGCGGCCGCCAACCGCGGGAAGGTTGCCGATACCACGTGGCGCCACGCGCTCGATGCCGGCTGGAACGACGAACAACTCGCGGAGGCCTACGCGTACCTGGGTCTGGCCGTCTTTACCGCCTACTTCCTCAACTATGCGCAAACCGATCTCGACGTTCCGGTCGCGGTATGACGCCAGAGCCGCGGCTCGAACTGACGCAGGTGCGCTTCGTCTCGGCAGCGATCGAACCGATCGCCGCGTACTACGCGGCGCTGCTCGACGTCTCGGTGCCGTTCAATGAGCACTACCTCGAGATGCCGGCGGGACCGGCGTCGGTCGGATTTTCCCGATTCGGTTTCACCGAGGACCGCGCGTCGCGCGCCCTTGGCGAGGCCAACCTGGGGGCACACGACGGCGAGACCATTCTCGACTTCACAGCCGACGACGTCGACGTCGAATACTCGCGCATCGACACCATTGGCGTGACCTGGGTGATGGAGCCGACGACACAACCGTGGGGCAGAAGGTCGATGCTATTGCGCGACCCTTACGGCCATCTCATCAGCGTGTCGACCTCCACCGCAACAGATTTCACGCGTTGAGGAGCCGCTCGCCGATGACCCGCTCTGCTCGCAGGCGCGCGATCTCGTCCGCGGACAGGCCCAGCCCGCCCAGGATGTCGTCGTTGTGCTGGCGGGGCGGCGCGCTGGTGGCGGGGCGGTCCAGACATTGGAAACTTGGAGACCTGCCTGTTACGCAATCAAGAGCGGGCCTGGCGTGATCGGGATCATGCGCGTTCCAGAAAATTTCGCTAACTGCGACGGCTGGAGTGTGCGTCGATCCAGTCGGAGTATCGAGTGGTGAAGATGGTGGCGTTCTCGTCGGGTGCAAGGGTGTGATCGTCGATCACCGCGCCGAAGTACGGCGCCTGGGCGTCAGTCATGACCCGGCGTTGATCACCAATGGCGGCAAGGCCCGCGCGGACAAAGTCGTCCATCCCCATCGCTTCTGGCCCAGCGATCTCCGTTACTCCGTTGGTAGGGCGCCCGACAGCCGCGTTGGCCACCGCGGTGGCCACATCGTCGGCTGCAATGGGACGGAACAACGCGTGTGGCAATCTCACGATGTCTCCGTCCGTCGCGGAATCGGCCAAGCCAACGGCAAATTCGTAGAACGGGGTTGCCCGCACGATCGAATAAGGCCTGCCGGAATCCTTGATCAGGTTTTCCTGAGCTGCTTTAGCGGTGTTGTAGCCGCTATCTGGCATGATCTGCGCGCCCACTACGGACAACGCGACATGGTGCTTGACTCCCGCTTCTTTCTCAGCGGAAAGAAGATTCGTGGTCACCGTCGTGAAGAAATGCATCACAGGCTCATCGTCGAACAACGGTGAATCGGCGACGTCGACCACGACATCCGCACCGGCGACCGCGTTGGCGAGTCCTTCGCCAGTGAGTGAATCGACACCTGATCGACGTGAGGCGGGGATCACGTCGTGTCCCTGCACGCTGAGCTTCGACGCTACCTTCGAGCCGATCAGCCCGCGCCCGCCAATGACTACGATCTTCATGATGAACCTCCCTGGTTCTCCTGACGGCTCCGGGTGGACCGCCGTTGTTCATATCGCAGACAGGCGTAAAGCCCTCGGCTGGGGCGCCCGCAAACGGGTGACACTCCCGCCGGGTTCTGGTCGTTCTGAGACTGCAGCCAGGCGGGGTGAGTTGTCATCACCCCACCTACCTATTCACCCGGATGAGTAGTACGCCGCCGTGAACCGAAGCGTGGATTGGGCCGATCGGGTGAACGATTACTGCGGAGGGGATGGTTCGGTCGCGGCCGAGGGGCTGCTGGCCAGGGCGGGTTGCACACCGGGCCGGTCGCGGCATAGCGCCGCGATGTCGCAGGGCACAGGTTGACACGCAGGGAGATTGGTTATCAACAGCGCGGCACACAACGCGCCCAGGGCGAATAGTGCCGCGCTCACCTCTAACACGTGGGCGAATCCGGTGGCGCTCGCCGCGCCAACGCTTATCAGGCCCAGGGACCCGATCGACATCAGCGCGGCCAAACGCGAGACGGCGTTGTTGATCGCCGACGCAATGCCGCTGTGTTGGGTCGGCACCGACGCCAGTGTCACCGACGTCAGCGGTGTGATCGTCACGACCAGTCCGATGGCCAGCACGGTCATTCCGGGGACCAGGTCGGTAATCGCCTGGAATCCACTAGGTTTCGGGCGGATCAGCAGCAGCCCGATCCCCGCCAAAGCGGGGCCGACAATCAGGAACGCGCGTGATCCCACCCGCGCGGCAATGCGACCGACATGGCGGGCGAATAGGAACGACAGCGCCGGGATCGGCAGGGTGGCCAGTCCGGCCGCGGTGGCTGAGTATCCGCCGATTTCTTGGGTGTAGAGGGCGATGGCCAGCGATCCCAGCGTCAACCCGCCGTAGACGAACGCGGTGACGAGGTTGGCGGCAGCGAAGTTGCGAAAGGTGAACAGCGGCAACGGAAGCATCGGAGACCTGCTGCGGTGCTGCCAACTCACGAAGCCGGCCAGTGCGGCGATCCCGATCACCGCTGGTGTGAAGACCGTCGGGACGGTCCAGCCGTCGCGTTGCGATTCGATTAACGCATATACGGTCGCGGCCAGCCCTACCGCCGATAGGCCCACCCCGGCGGTATCGACACGGGCGCCTTCGACCCGCCCCGACATCGGACACAGCCAGAACGTCAGTGCATACCCGACCGCCATGGGGATCGCTGACAACACGAAAATCCAACGCCAGCCCAAGAAATCGACGCACATTCCGCCCAGCAGGGGGCCCAACGCGAAGGCGGTTCCCGTCCACCCGGTCCAGACGCCGATCGCCGCGGACTGGCGTGCCTTGTCGAACATCGTGTTGATCAGCGCCAGCGAACCCGGCACGAGAAAAGCCGCACCCAGCCCCTGGATGAGGCGCGCGGTGACCAGCATCGCCGGTGAGGTGGCGGCCGCCGCCAGAACCGAGCCCGCCCCAAACGTCAACAGCCCGAACCTCATCACCGGAACGCGTCCGAACAAATCCGAAATGGACCCGCCGGGCAGAATTGCGGCCGCCGTTGCCAACAGGTAGCCATCGATGATCCATTGCTGCAACGCCAGGCCGCCGCCGAGGTCGTGCTCGATGGCCGGCAAAGCCAGGTTGATGACCGTGGAGTCGAGGAACGCGACCATTGACACCATCACCGCGACCACCATCGCACGGCTGGTCGGTGCCGCGTCTCGCAGCGTCATTGCCGGCGCTGTTCGGCCGCGGGTGTCCTCCTTGAATTCGCCTGCTCACCACCGGTCGAAATGCACCACGTCATCGAGCGGAATCGGTTTGGCGCGGCGGAAGGTCGTGGCGGTGTAGTCGGCGGTGGGGATGGTCGTGGCGTGATAGACATTTTCGGGCAGCCCGAGGATGGCTCGCGTCGGCGCTCGGATCGCTCATGCCGGCACGATGGCAGTGACTTCGACTTCCACGCGGATGTTGGGCCACACCAGCCCATCGATGATGCTGAACATGGCGGCGGGTTCGTGGCGGATGATCTCTTTGCTCACCGCCAGGTAGGCGGACGCGTTGTCACGGCTGGTGACCCATTGGCGCATGTAGACAATGTCGGTGAGCTTGGCGCCGGCCTTGGCGAGCGCCTTTTCGACATTGGCCCAGCACTGCCGGGCTTCGTCGGCGAAGTCCTCGGGCAGGGTACCGTCTTCGCGCACCCCGGGCGTTCCGGAGACGAAAATCTGGGTGCCGCCGCCGGATACGGCGACAGCGTCGGCGTATTTGCCGATGTGATCGGCCACTCCGGTGCGGATACGGGTAATGGTGGTCACGTCGAGACTCCTTGGTGCTGTGAGGTTTTCGTCGGTATGTGATGTCAACTGGGTGAGATGTCCCGCGTGATGACCACTCCGTTGGACTCGTGGCCTGCGACGACTTGTGCGAGGGCGTAGGCGGCCTGATCCAGGCTGCAGGAACGCGGGGTTGGCATGCTCAGCCGATGAGAGGCGAGTAGCGCGGTCAGGCGGTCGAGTTGAGCGCCGTCGGAACGGACGTAAACCGCGGTCACGCCGATGCCACGGATGGATGCGGGCGGGTCGGGAGTGATGGTGGCCAGCCGGCCGCCGTCGGCAAGTGCGGTCATCGCCGCAGCGGCACCGCTGGGGACTGCGTTAGCGATGGCGTTGATGGGGTCCTTCGCCAACGCCCTTGCCTGTTGTGGCCACATCCGATCGCGGTAGTCGATTACTTCGCGAGCGCCATACCCCAAGACTCGGTCGGCGCTGCGCGGGCTGGCAGTGGCGAGCACATCGACGCCGCGTAGGGCGGCCAGCTGAACAATGAGCCCGCCCGTGATCCCGCCCGCGCCGTGAACGAGCAACGTTTCTCCAGCGTGAAGGGCCAACGCCTCGCCGACGACCTGCTCAGCGGTCAACGCCGGCACCGGAAACATCGCTGCGGTCTCCCACGAAATCCCTTGCGGTTTGCGGGCGAGCGATCCTACGGCTGCGATCACGAAGGGCGCCCACGTGCCTTGGTCGCGCAGCGGCACCGGATGACATAGCACCTCATCACCCACACTGAATCCGTTCGGGTGGGCACCAACGGCCTTGATGACCCCGGCGGCCTCGACGCCGAGCGCCAGCGGAGGGCCGATGCCGACGTCCCAGCCGCCGGTGCGAATGATGTCGTCCCAGTTGCCAACTCCGGCACTGCGAACCTCGATGAGGACCTCATCGGCCGCCAACGGCCGCGGTTCGCCCACTTCGATCGTCTCCACTTCGCCACCGAAAGCTCGGACCCCCGCTGCGAGCATGGTCACAGTGAGACGACCAACCAGGCGTAAGTCATTGTGGTTTTCCTTAAGAATCGTTGTCTAACCAGACTGATAAACAAGGTGATTCGCTTGACCATTGTTGTCCTGTGTTCTCTGCCTCCCGTTTTCCGGTAACGGGGCAAGTTCGGACTCTTGGTCGAGTAGCAGATCCCAGACCTGATTGACCGTCGGATGTGGCGCGACAGCATGGCGCAGGAGACTGACTGGAATCTTCGCGACAATAGCCAGGGTGGCTGCCTGCACTAATTCGGAGAACTCCGGGCCGACAAATGTCGCCCCGAGCAGTGTGTTCGTCTCGGCGTCAATGACCAACTTCGCCCATCCCTGGAAACCATCCCGGAAAAGGGCCAGGAATGACAGAGTGCCGGGGTAACGGGCAGTTCGCGTCCGCACCACGAATCCTTCTGCTAGAGCTTGACTTTCTGAGCGGCCCGCCCTGACGACTTGAGGCTCGGTGAAGATAACCTGCGCAAGGCTGCCCGCATCACGGGCGGCCAACTCGTTCTCCTTGAGTTCTCGCCCCGCGGCCCGCGCCGCGATGATGTCGGCCACGAGATGGCCGTGGTAGGTGGAGATATGCGACAACCGAGCACGCCCGGTGGTATCGCCCAAGGCGTACAGCCAGTCGCCTGTGACGTCGAGCGCCTGGAGATGGTCGTTAACAGAAACGAACCCGCCGCTTGGCAGGCCAAGGGTTTCCAGTCCAATGTCGTCGGTGTTGGTGCGCCGTCCGGCGGCCAGGACGACCTCGTCTACTTCGATGGCCTGGCCGTCGAAAGTCGCGGTGACGGGCCCGCCCGCCACGGGGCGGGCTACCGCCGACAACTCCGTGTCAAAGTGGATCGTGACGCCTTTGCTTCGCAGTGACTGCGCGACCAGGTCGCGGGCTTCGGGTTCGCAGCCGGGAAGCAGAGCGTTCCCGCGTACCAGAAGTGTTACCGCCGAGCCCAAACCGGTGAGGATAGTCGCGAACTCCACACCGACGGGGCCGCCACCCACCACCAGCGCGCGAGGTGGCACTTCCGTCATGGTCGTCAAGTCCCGATTGGTCCACGGGCGTGCTTGCGCCAACCCCGGTATCTCCGGCACGTTAGGACGTGTGCCGGTGGCCACAACGACCGCGTGGCGTGCCTCCAAAACGGCTTGGGTCTCATCGGCACACGTCACCCGCACTGTTCGCTCGCCGCTCAACCGGCCGAACCCATGAAGCACTGCTACACCCGCTTGCCGCAATGATGCTGTTCGGTCTTGGTCCGAGAGGTGCTCGATGATCGCGTCGCGTTTGGCGAAGACGGCCGCAATGTCCAGTCCTTCGTCCGAAACGACCTCTCGCACACCAGGAACGGCCTTCGCTAGATTGAACACCTCGATCGGACGAAGCAGTGTTTTGCTCGGGTTGCAGCCCCAGTAATGGCACTCCCCCGCGACCAGACGATCCTCGATGAGCGCTACCGCAAAGCCTGCCGACGCAAGCTTCCGCACGGCGGCCACGCCGCCGACCCCGCCGCCCACGACGACCACGTCGAAGTCTTTGCCGGCCTTCATCTACCGTCACTCCCGATGACCGCTACGGAAGCCTGTATTGGCTGGCGACGGTTGCGAGTGTCCGGACTGGAGGAGGCGCCAGGGGTGTGTGGTGCAGGCGGCGGTGTTGTGCCAAGTATCGCGTAGGCCGCGGCTGCGCTTGCTGCGGAGAACACACTGTAGCTAAGCGGCGATTCTATACCGAGGGATACAGCCATCGCGGTTCCAAATATTATGAGCACCAAGCAAGTCGCCATGCCGACGAGTTTTGGCCGCGAGCCGGCCAGCAGCAAGACTGCCAGGGTCGCTTCGGTGGCGGTGGCAGCCCACACAACGACGGTCAATAACCATCCAGAAGCAAACGGAACAAGCTGGTGGGCATAGCCGGCGAAAGCCCCCATGCTCCCCCAGCTACCCTGCCCAAACGGCTTCCACCAACCGAATCGGTCGGCAACAGCGGACAGAAAGGCCGCCGCGAGCGAAAATCGTAGGGCTATCCGGACAACCCGGCTCGGATCATGCGTGTGCATGGACTGCTCCAGCTGTGTGTCGTATTGCGGAGATGGATGATGTCGTCAAGTCGTTGATGTCGAGCAATCCAAACTTTTGGATCGCTAACGCGACGCCTCACTTTTCGCGTTGTCGGCCGTGGTGAGCGGGGCGTCGCCCGTATCGAGTAGGAAGACTGCGAGTAGTTCAGCAGGTTCCGTGGTGCTGGCATTTTCACTGATCGTGTGGTGTGCGCCGGGGGCTTCACTCCACGTCTCACCGGCGTGATAGACGCGTGCAGGCTCACCTTCGACTTGGCTGCGGATCGCTCCGGAGATCACGTAGGCCATGATGAACGCCGATTTCGCGTGGTGGTGAGCTCCGCTTTTCGCTCCGGGCGGATAGCTGACGGTCACTGCTTCAAGTGATTTGCCCGGAACATTTGTTGGTTGATTGAAAACTGGTCGGACAACCGGATTTTGATCCGAGTTCTCTGGCGCCGGCTCCGCATGGGCCGCAGGCGCGAGCATCACCGCAACAGTCAGTGCGGCGAGTGGCAGTTTTAACGCCATTTTCAGCTGCCTTTCCTTCTCAGTCTTCAGCTACGCGCAGAATCGTCTTGCCGGGAATACGCTTGCCGGGAGCGAATGCGGCGGCAGCTTCGGCGAGTGGCAGCACGCTACCCACGACCGGCTTCAGGCGTCCATCCCTTACTCGCGCGGCGAGGTCGGCGAGCTGGGCGCGGTCGGCTTCGACCAGGAAGAAGATCGCCCGCCCATCACTCGGCAGGGTCTTCGGCGGCTCGGCGATCGTGACGAGCGTTCCGCCGGCCCGCACCAGAGCCGCCGAGCGGGCCAGGATATCTCCGCCGATCACGTCGAACACCACGTCGACTTCGCCCGCGTCCTCCAGCTTCTCGGTCTCCAGGTCGAGGAAGGTGTGGACGCCGAACTCCTCCGCCCGGTCTCGGTCGGCGGTCCGACCGGTACCGATGACGCGCGCTCCGACCTCGCGGGCGAGTTGCACCGCGATCGACCCGACCCCACCCGCGGCGCCGTGGATCAGAACCGTTTGTCCGGCGGCGAGGCGACCGTGGTCGAACAGGCCCTGCCAGGCGGCCAACCCAGAGATCGGCAGCGCCGCGGCCACCGTATGGTCGATGTCCGCCGGCAGCGGTGCGAGATTGCGAGCCTCCACGGCGACGTATTCCGCGAGCGAGCCGTTGCGGGCCCAGTCCGCGAGCCCGAACACCCGCTGACCGACGCTCAAAAGGGTTGTGCCGTACCCCAACTCAACCACGACGCCCGACAGCTCGTGGCCGGGCACACTCGGCGTCCGGTCGCGGCCCGCACGGTCGATCCAGGTGTGCGGCCAGTCAAGCTCCCCGCGGGTGAAGCCCGCTGCGTGCACCCGCACGACGACGTCATTGTCGGCCGCCTGGGGGTAGGGCAGGTCCGTCAACGACAGGCCGGCGATACCGGCGTCGCGGTCTGAAACGGTGATGGCTTGCATTACAGGTCCTTCCTGATGCGGGTTGTTGTCGTGGGGCCGGCCGCGGACTGCGGTTGTACGCTGACGAGCTCAAGGCCTAGATCACGGACCCGGTCGAGGAGTCCGTAAAGCTGTGACTGGTCGCGGATTTCACCGGTGAACACCGTTTCGGTCGCACCGGCCTCGAACCGCATTCCTTCTAATGCGGACCCGAGCCGCTCGGTCACGCGGCCTTGAATGCAGATCCGGTACATCGTCGGCCGCATTTGCCCTCCGCTCGCCAGCTGCCGATCAGAATTCACCGGCGCGGGGTGAGCCGTCATCACCCGGCGAGCGAATTCACCCGGGTGAGCGGAAAGGCATCGGGGCGGGGCCACCACGGTCGGGCCGCCCGGCGTTGTGCCACACCCAGCGCGGTGCCGGGCCCGTCGTCGTTGCCGGGCGGGCGCCCCGACACCGCTAGCTTGATCGTGGCCGGCCCTGACGGGGAGCACCCCGGATGCCGCGCACGACCATACTCGCCAAGAGCATTTCGTTGAGCATGCTTTCCGAGCCCGTTGCCACGACCGCCGGGGCGGCACCGGACAGGGTGGTCTGCCATGCGACCGATACGCGTCCGATCGTGGGAGTGGCCGCGGCCCAGCTCGGCGGCACCGACAGTGCGCCGATTGAGGAGGCCCGGCCCCAACCCGCTGACAACGCAGGTCCCGCGCCGCCGGCCGCCCCCGGCTCTGCCGGACCCGGTGACGCAAACTCCCCTGTTGCCGGGTCCCCCGCAATCGCTCCCAGGCGTGCCAGAATGGCATCCATCTTGCTTGCACCGTCCGGGTCGTAGTGCACCGCATATCCCAGGCCCGCATACGACCCGCCCATGCCCGTCGACGTGATGGCCGTCGACGCCGATGCAACGGTCAGGTTCACCGGGCTCAGTAAGCCCAGCAATTGCAACAATGTTGGGACAGCAGCCCCGGCGGCGGGTGCAGGCACCGCAAGCCCCTGGATTGCACCGGGTATCGCCGAAAGTAGCTGCGAGCCCGTCGACATGACGGTCTGGGTCGCGGTGCCGGCCGGCGTGGCGCTGGCATCGGCAACCGCAGCAACCTGGCCGGCGGCCCCTGCCGGATTCGTGGTGGGCGCCGGCGGGGTGAACGGGGGTAGCGCCGAAGCGGCGGCCGACGCGCCGGCGTACTCATACATTGCCCCGGCGTCTTGGGCCCACATCTCGCCGTATTCGGCTTCGGTCGCCGCGATCGCCGGGGTGTTTTGCCCGAGGATGTTGGTCGCGATGAGCGACATCAGCCGCGCGCGGTTGGCTGCGATGATCGGTGGGGGCACCGTCATGGCAAACGCGGCCTCGAACGCGGCGGCGGCGGCCCTGGCCTGGACGGCGGCCTGCTCACACAGCGCAGCGGTCGTGGTCACCCATGCCACGTAGGGCGCGGCGGCCGCCGTCATCGCCACCGATGCAGCACCCAGCCATGCTGCGCCGGTCAGATCCGAGATCACCGACTGATAGGAGGCCGCCGTGGAATCCAGGTCGGCGGCCAGCCCGTCCCAAGCTGCTGCGGCAGCCAGCATCGACCCGCAGCCCGGGCCGGAATACATGCGGCCGGAGTTGATTTCTGGTGGCAGCGCCCCGAAATCCATCTTCGATAACCTCAGGGTCGCTTGGTTATCCGGTCGCTTTGCGGATGTAGTCGCCGATCTGGCGCAGCGAGCGGGTGGCTTCGGGGATCATCGGCGCAGCGAATTGGAACACGTGGATTTGGCCCGGCCATACCTGTACCTCGACGGGTACACCAGCGATGGCCAGTCGTTGAGCCGCCAACTCCGCGTCGTGCAGCAGCACCTCGCTACCGGACACATGGATCAACATGGGCGGCAGGCCCGGATAGATGTGATCGAGCGGCTCGTAGAGCCCGTCGGAATGCCCGTCGGCGTCACGGTGTGCTGCGGCGCGGATGATCAAGCTACGAAAGGCGTCGAACGCCCTCGGCGGAAACATCGCATCCGAGCCGATGTTGGGGTGCGTCGTTTTAGGTTGTGCGGCCAGTTGCAGCAGCGGTGACATGGCCACCAGCGCGGCGGGCTGTTCACCGCACTCGAGCAGGCGTTGAGCCAACGTCAGCGCCAGATAGCCGCCGGCGGAATCACCGGCCAGCACGATCTGGTTGGGCTTATATCCTTTTCGGCGCAACCACGAGTAGCCCTCGTAGCAGTCGTCGATCGCATCGCCGATCGAATATTTGGGAATCTTCCGGTAGTTGGGTACCAACACCGGGCTGTCGGCGAAACCGGACAGCGTGCTCCCCAGTCGGCCGTGCGAGTACGCGCCGCAAGTGAGGAAGGCCCCGCCGTGCAGATACAGCACAACCCGGCCGGTTCCGTCGGCCGGTAGCACGCCGGCCGCGCGGATCAGCTGCGCGGTGCAGTGCGTGAGTTCGGTCCCGGTGCGCACCGTGCCCGGTGCCGGCGTGATCGCCCGGGCGGTGAAATCGACGACGCCCCATGGCCACGGCGCCGAGGGCAGGTAGCTGCCCACGCCCAACACGGGCCGGATCATCAGCCGGGCGCTCAGCCAGGCGACGCGCGCGGCCATGCTCGGACCGTCCGGGATGACGTCAACGACGGCGTCCGCTCGGACGGGGTACGGTCGAGAATTTCGTGCCTGGGCTGCTCTTAGACTGGGCCGCGACGAACCCGGTACGGCGGCGGGTGCACTCATGTCAGCACTTCCACGCCCGGGTCATCGGGTGCCCCACGACCCCAACCGAATTCACGTGACGTGAAGGCGTCGCTCGCCGTCCCTCGCCGCGCCCGTTCGCATTGCTCACCGAGCAGAACTGGCGCCGAGACAGGCCGTGGGCTCATCGTGCCGGCCCTGAGTTGAGGGCCGGCGCGCATGCATTGCACAAGCGCGCACCCTGCCGATCAACGAAGCTTGGTGATTCACTGAATTTCTGGCCTGCACCCCCGCATGACGGGCACCGTTGGCCGGAAGCGGCCGCCTGCTGGTCACGGCGTTCCCAGACGGCCGCTCGTCCCCGCGCCACCGCCTTCCGGCGCCGGTTGTCGGCATGGGAGATCAACCCCGCCGTGACCAAGGATCCCGCGCAAACGGCGACGGCGACGCCGAAATCGGCTAGTTGACCATAAATCAGCCTGAGGGCCGCGTAATCCCCGGAAACCACAGCCAGAAACAGGGAGGCAATGCGTAGTCGACTCACGATGTCAGCCCCGCGAGCCCGATCGGACGCGCAGCGAAGACGCTGCGCAAATATCCAGTGGGGCGCCCGCAGGTTGTGCACGCCGGGTGGGTGCCACATCGAGACGCCATCTCGCGTGTGTCACCCACGTAGGTCGCCATCGCCCACTGAACGATTTCCAGGCAGGTTTGACAGAGCGTCTCGACGAGGTCGCCGTCCGGGGTGAGCCCCATCTGGTCGCATTCGTCGATCGCGTGTATCTCGGCGATCGCTACCGCCGGCGCACCGCATGCGGTGCCGCTCGACACCCCCTGGGCACTGCAGATGGGCCGCAGCGCGTGAAGTTGATCGTCAATCGCCGGGACGGTGTCCATCGCGGCATCTCCTTTCCGATGCGCCCAACGCCGGGCAATGGCGGCCGCGTCCCGCATTCGATGCAGCAGCCATGGTGTCCGCGCGGCGCCGGAGCCGTATTCAGCAGGCGATCGTCGAAATTCGCGTGGCTTCATCTGGTTTCTCCAATTTGTGGCGATGGGTTCCGCGGTGATCAACGCAGCAAGGTTGTCCACTGTCATCGCGACCCGTTGCACGCGTATGCGGCCCCGAACGCAAATCCGGTAGATGGTCGGCTCCGCGTACCCTCCGCTCGCGATCTGTTCGCCAGCATTCATTGAGGTGGGATGAGTGGTCATCACCCGGCAAATTGATTCACCCGGGCGATTTGGCGAGTGCTGCGAGCAGCCGGGCAAAACCTCGCTAGACATTACGTATTCGCAATGGCGCCCACGCAGTCAGCCGATATCAGACCTGACACCCGGTTTGTCGAGGCGGCGGCGCGGTGCGAATCGGGAAGCGGGCAGCCCGTTCATCGGGTTGCCGCAGAGGGCCGCGGCGCGGGCGGCCGCCCCCGCTTTGACATCCGGAGCTTGGGGGAGCAAATGACGACGGACGCGGCGCTTCGCGATGATGTTGGTGACCAATGCGTTTGGCCCGGCAGCGTACGGGTGTTACGCGATGCCGTAGTCGTTTATCTTGCGGTAGATGGTCGCCCGCGACATTCCCAGGGCGCGAGCCGCCTCTTGCTTGTTGCCGCCGTTGTCTTGCAGGCTACGGACAATTGCGTCGCGCTCAAGGGCTTCCATTTGGGTCAGCTTCCGCCGCGTGATCGAGCGGCACTCCGGTGGCAACTTGTCGGCGCTGATAATGCCCGATCGTTGGCGGGCAACGGTTTCGGTCAGAACCCGCCGCAGCTGCGCGACGTTGCCCGGCCACGGCAGCCTGCTGAGTTGGCGCATAGCATCGGGTGCCAGCTCCACATCAGCACCCCGGGTAATCTCGCGCAGCAAAAGCGGCACCAATTCCTTGAGGTCGTCAATCCTGTGTCGCAGCGCCGGCACCGTGACAGTATGGGTGAACAGCGGCAGCATCTGCTTAATCGGTGCGGAAGGAGGCGCGGAACTTTTGGTCGCCGCGATCCACCCCCGGCCTGCGCGGGTGCCGAGCATCGACGTGATCGATTCGAGTGTGTCGTCATCGAAGGCATCCACGTCGGCGATTACCACCGCGAAGTCCTCATCGCCGGACGCAGCCGCCAGCTCGGCGACGAGACGCGTAACGCTGGAAAACGTTTCGGCGCGCAGCACCCGAACGGTTCGGCCCGGTTTGACGTGCTGCCCCACCGCCTGGGCTAGCCGCGCCCGGCCAGATCCTTTCTCTCCCTCGATCATCACCCAGTGACGGTCGCTGCAGCACTGCCGCACCTCCTGGCAGCAGCGCAGCCAGGCGCCGTCGCGACCGGCCAGGCCAGGGATTCGAGTGTGCGCCGAGTGGCCGATTTGAGGGCGCTGCGAGCTTGTCTGGGAAGAGAGATCAACGTGGAAAACGACATTGGTCCGGCTACCGCATATCGTCGAGCGGTCGGCGGCAGTGATCTTGGCGATGTGCCCGCTTGGCAGAACAGCCAGCGCCGTGCCCGAGAGCGTGGAGCCGAGTAGATCCGAGGCATGTTCGAGCAGCGCAGTCTGATCGTTACCGTGAAGTGTCCGACGCAGATAGGGGTTCATCAACACCACGTCGCCACCCATCGCAAGGACCCCGCTCGAAGACCGCCGTGCCTGCCGCAGATACGCCTCCAACAGTGCCGTCTCACCCTCATGAGCCACCACGCGCATGCGATCTTCAATTTGGTGAGCGGCGCTGGTCGCCAGCGCGAGCAACAGTGGATCTGATTGGACAGACAGACAACTCAGATTGACGACGCCGATAATTCTGCCCGTTATCGGGTCACGGATCGGCGACCCCGCGCACGCGAAACCGAACCACATCGCGACATAGTGCTCACCGCCGCGGATGAATGCGGGCCGTCCAGTCTCCAGCGCGGTGCCGATTCCGTTGGTGCCCGCCGCCTCTTCAGACAAGCTGTAGCCCGGTGCGATGCTAGTCGTGTCAAAGGCGTTGAGGACGGACACTTCTGGGGCGGTCCGATCAACCACCACGCCGTCGGTCGATGTCAGGAGAACGCCGACAGTATGGGCAGCCAGCTCATCGGCGACCCGTTGCAGGACTGGCGCGGCCGCGCGCGACAACCTTGAACCCCTATCGGGTTCGCGCACATAGGGCAGTTCGACGCGATCGGGGTCTAGGTGCAGCGCCTGCGAGCGACGCCAAGATTCCAGCACGCTTGGGGGCAAGGTCTTTGCCTCCAAGGCGCCCTCGCACAAGAACTGTTCCCGCACCCGGCGAACGTCGGTTGGGACGTCGCCCCGCAAGCTCATCGACGCATGGACCTCGCTCCCGGACCGAGCGGTGCAGCCGCCCCCAATACCGGCGTCTCACATTGAGACGCACAACGCTGCTCAGATTGAGACGTTCAGTCTACGCCCGCGGCGGTGTCATTGGTCATGTCAGCTAATACCGATCGAGGAGTGACGGTGAAGCAGCAACGGCACACAGCGTCGAACGCGACGGCGGCTCGGTCGTCAGGCGATCCGCGTCGGCCATTCCGGCACAAGCCAGCGAAAAGGCGTGGAGAAATGACTATCTATCAGCTAACCGATCGCCTGCACGACGGCCGCGCCGTACGCGTCCAAGCTGATCAAATCTTTGAGACGGTGGCCTCATGGCTGGCCGAGTTGGGCGCCTGCAGTCCATTAGTGGAGTTGCTCAGCCGAGCGGTGCGCGATGGTGACTGGCCTGCAACACACGAAATAGCCGACTACCTCTCTGTGGAAGTCCAGGTGGCAGCATGAGATCGGGCCGGGAACCAGAGCGGCTTTTCGAGGCATACTCGATGGACACCCACAATCCCGGTCGCGGTCCGCTGCGTCTCGCCTATGCGCAGGAGATCGGTCAGAGGAATACGCCTACACTGGCTACCAGCGCTAATGGTGGCGAGAACTGTGGACGACACAACGGGGAGGTCTTCCGCCCGCCTACTTCACGTCGGGGGGCGGCGGTTCGCGTGAGCACCACGAGGGCGTCGGGCAACGTGCACATACCGCCGATTCGTGGGCGGGCGGGCGAGCTGAAGGTGATCGGCGCGCTGATCGAGGCGGTCGCTCAGGGCCGCGGGGGCGTACTGGTCATCGAGGGGCCGCCGGGCATCGGGAAGAGCCGCTTGCTGACCGAGGTCTTGGCGCTCGCCGAGAACGCCGGTGTTCGGGCGCTATTCGGCGAGGCGTTCGAGTACCAGCAGACGGTGCCATTTTTCTCGCTCTTCATGGCGACCCTGCGGGCGGATCCCCCTGTCGGTGATGCCGAGGCCTTGCGCCGGTTGGGCGGCTCGGCGGATCTCCGTTACTGGGTGGTGCACGATCTGGCCGACGCGATTTACTCGGCGGCCGCGGAAACCCCCCTGGCGATTGTGCTGGAGGACATCCACTGGGCCGATAACGGCACGGCGTTGGCGCTGCGGTCGCTCGCCACGGTGAGCCCGGGTGTGCCTGTTTTGTGGGTCTTGACCGCCCGCACCGGCGCTGGTGGGCCGGCGGTCCAGGAAACCTTGTCGGTGCTGCATCGCGCGAACGCCACATTCTTGCAATTGACGGCGATGACGCCGGATGCGGTTGCCGACATGGTTCAAGACGCGGTGCGGGCGAGGGCGGATGCGCCGCTGTTGGATCTGGCCGCCAAGGCGCACGGGAATCCGTTTTTGGTCACCGAGCTGGTCGGGGGGCTGGGCGAGGAGGGCCGGCTCAATCTCTCCGGCGGCCACGCGACAGTCATCGGAGACGGGCTGCCGCGACGTCTGGGCGCAACGATGCACCAGCGGCTGGAGCTGCTCTCCGGCGCGGCCTCAGAGCTTGTGCGGGTGGCCGCGGTGCTGCCCGACCGGTTTTCGGCTGGCTTGCTGGCCGCGATGCTGGAACGGTCGCCAGCCTCATTGCTGTCGGCGCTCGAGGAGGCAGTGCGTGCGGATCTGCTCCTGGAAGACGGTGAGCGGCTGAGATTTCGGCATGACTTGCTGCGCGAGGCCACCCGGCAGTCCTTACCCCAGTCACTGCGCCGAGCGATGGAGCGCCAGTCGGCGTCCGTCATGCTCGGCATGGGAGCGGCCCCCGCCGAGGTGGCCACCCAGCTGGCGCGAAGCGCCGAGCCCGGGGACAGAGAGGCGATCGGCGCACTGCGGCGGGCCGCTCAGTCGGTGGGCCGCGGCGATGCAAGTGCGGCCGCGGACTTGTGCAAGCGTGCGTTGGAACTGTTGCCCGCCAATGCCGCTGAACACGGGTCATTGGTCGCTGAAACGGTGGAGTTGCTCAACCGGGCCAGCCGCTACGGCGAGGCAGAAGAAGTGGCCGTCGCGGCGCTCTCGGAGGCGGCGTCGCCGGAGGAAGAGGCCGAGATTCGCCTCCGGCTCCCGACGATCAATACGCACAGTGCCCAACGGCGGGTCGAGGAAAATCGCCGAGCGCTGCAGTTGGGCGGAATCGGCGAAGTCACCCGGGCGCGGCATCTGGCCCTGCTGGCGTACAACCTGCTGTTCGACCAACGCGGACAAGAGCGCGGGGCGGCCGACGAGGCTGCCGCGGTTGCTAAAGCGACTGGTGATCTCGAGTCGAAGATCGTGGCCGATGTCACCCTCGCTTGTCTCGATTGTGCGGATGGGTATGCGGACCGTGCCCTACGCCACCTCGAAGAGACTTGCGCGCTCGCCCGCGCGAGTGATCCGACGGCAGCCCATGACTTGCTCGCAGCACACCACGCGAACCTCCTGGCGGTGGTCGGCCGATTGGACGACGCGGCAGCCCAGATCGAAAGCGGAATAGAGCAAGCCCGCAGGGAGCGCAACGCGATGGCCCTTGATATTTGGGCCAATATCGCCGCCTGGGTCCATCTCGCGACGGGGCGGTTGTCCGCAGCTCGCGCCGAGGTTGAATCCCTGCCGCGCCCACAGCGGACAGGCGCGACCGACCTGGACATGATCCGCATGGCCCTTCTGGCCGAAGTGGCGGTGCATACCGGTGACCGAAACTTGCTGCAGCAGATGGCCATTGAGGCCCGTGATGCCTATCCCACCGGCGCATCGACGGTACGCCGGGCGGCGGCGCAGGTGCTCGCGCTGGCGGCCTGGCAGCGCGACGACGTCCATGACGCGATGCGCTGGCTGGGCGATATCACGCTACTTGGGACACCGCTCACGCCTGAGGTCTTAGATCTGGTGATCTTGGGCGCACGGGTGGCCTCGGCTGCCGGTGATGCCGGCCTGCGCGCACGTGTCCTGCACGCCACCGAGGCGCTGGAGCGTGAACGGCCACCGGTGCCGCTGTTCTCGGGGGTCGCCGGATACGCCCGCGGGATACTCGAACGTGACGCCCAGGCATTAGTGGCTGCCGCGGAGTTGCTTCGCTCGTCTTCGCGGCCGCTTCTTTACGCAGGCGCAGCCGAAGATGCCGGCGGCGAGCTGGCGCGCGCACAGCGCAACGCCGAGGCGATCGACCAGCTCAACGCGGCATTCGACACCTACATCGAGTGCGAAGCGAGTGCCGATGCCCGCCGCGTCGGCCGCGCGCTGCGCCGATTGGGGGTGGAACGGCGCATCGCCACGCACCAGCGGCCAAAAACGGGCTGGGACAGCCTCACCGACTCCGAGCTCAAGGTCATCAACCTCATCGCACACGGCGCGACCAACCGCGACGTCGCCACCGAGCTGAACCTCTCCCCCCACACGGTGAAAACCCACGTCCACAACGCATTCGCCAAGCTGGGCATTGCCTCCCGCACCCAATTGGCCCAGCTCATGCGCGGCGCTGATTGACCGACGGCAGATCGGGTGGATGACGTGGGCGGGCCTACAATGACGAGCACCGCAGTGGCGGTCCGGCAAACGGTAGACAGGACAACCCGGTGGGGCCTTCAACCGGCGTTTTTGATATCGGCGGTCAGCCGCTGGTCACTCCGCCGATTCGGGGGCGGGCAGACGAGCTGAAACTGATCGGCGCGCTGGTTGCCGCGGTGGCCCAGGGGCGCGGGGGCGTGCTGGTCATCGAAGGCCCGCCCGGCATCGGCAAGAGTCGGTTGCTGACCGAGGTGTTGACCCTGGCCGACAAGCGCGGTGTGCGCACCTTGTTCGGGGAGGCGTTCGAATATCAGCAGACGGTGCCATTCTTCTCGCTGTTCATGGCCACGCTGAACGCCGATCCGCCGGTGGGTGACGCCGAGGCCTTGCGCCGACTCGGCGGCTCGGCCGATCTGCGCTACTGGGTGGTGCACGACTTGGCCGAAGCGATTCATGCGACGGCGGCGCAAACCCCGCTGGCGATCATGTTGGAGGACATTCACTGGGCCGATAACGGCACGCTGTTGGCGCTGCGGTCGCTGGCCACCGTGCGGCCGGATGTGGCAGTGCTGTGGGTGCTTACCGCCCGCACCGGGGCCGGCGGGCCGGCGGTGCAGGAGACCTTGGCAGTACTGCACCGCGCGAATGCCACATTCTTGCGATTGGCGGCCATGACGCCGGACGCGGTGGCCGACATGGTCCAAGACGCGGTGCGGGCGAGGGCGGATGCGTCGCTGCTCAGTTTGGCCGCCAAGGCGCACGGGAATCCGTTTCTGGTCCGTGAGCTGGTCGCGGGGCTGGGCGAGGAGGACCGGCTCACTGTCACCGGCGGGCGGGTGGTGGCCACCGGATATGGACTGCCGCGGCGGCTGGGCGTCGGCATGCAGCAGCGCCTGGACGTGCTCTCCGATAGTGCCTCGGAGGTGGTGCGGGTGGCCGCGGTGCTGCCCGACCGGTTCTCGGCCGGGCTGTTGGCCGCGATGCTTGACCGCCGCCCGGTCTCCTTGCTGTCGGCGCTGGAGGAGGCTCTGCGCGCTGATCTTTTCGTCGACGACGGTGAGCAGTTGAGATTTCGACACGACTTGCTGCGTGAGGCCACGCGGCAGGCGTTGCCGCAGTCGCTGCGGCGGGCGATGGAGCGCCAGTCGGCGTCGGTCATGCTGAGTATCGGCGCGGCCCCGGCCGAGGTGGCTACGCAGCTGGCACGCAGCGCCGAGCCGGGAGACCGGGAGGCTATCGAGGCACTGCGGCAAGCCGCCCAATCGGTTGGCCGCGGCGATGCGAGTGGGGCCGCGGACTTGAGCAAGCGTGCGTTGGAGCTGTTGCCCGCCGACGACGCCGAGCATGGATCCCTGGTCGCGGAAACGGTGGAATGGCTCAACAGGGCCAGCCGTCATGGCGAGGCCGAAGAGTTAGCCGTCGTAGCGCTCTCAGAGGCGGTCTCGCCCGAAGTCGAGGCCGAGATCCGCCTCCGGCTCCCGGCGCACACCAAGCACAGCACCCAGTGGCGGGCGGAGGAGAATCGCCGAGCACTCGAGTTGAGCGACATCAGCGAGGTCACCCGGGCACGACATCTGGCCTGGCTGGCCTACAACCTTGTGTTGCAGGACAAAAGAGGGCAACAGCGCACAGCGGCCGACGAAGCTGCCGCCGCCGCGGCAGTCACCGGTGATCTCGAGGCCACGATCATGGCGGAGGTCACCCTCGCTTTGCTCGACATTGGTGAGGGGCACAGGGTCCGCGGCCTAGGCCGCCTCGAACAGCTTTGTTCGCTCGGCTACACGAATGATGCGGCCTTGGCGCATCACTATGCCGCAATGTACTACGCAATCCTACTGGGAGTGTTGGGCCGGTTGGACGACGCGGCGGGCCGGGTCGCCGACGGCGCAGGGCAGGCCCGCCGGGAAGGCAACGCGATGGTCCTCAATATGTGGACTGTCATTGGCGGGATTGTTCACCTCGCTGCGGGCCGGTTGTCGGCCGCTCGCGACGCGGCTCAGCCCTTGCCGTCACCCCAGCCGACAGGCGCGAGCGAGCCGGACCTGCTGCGCATCGTGATTATGGCCTCGGTGGCGGTGCGGACGGATGACCGAAACGTGTTGCAGCAGATGGCCAATGAGGCACGCGATGCCTACTCCACCGGCTCACCTGCCATCCGTCGAGGAGCGGCGTATGTGCTCGCGCTTGCGGCGTGGCAGCGCGACGACATTCATGAAGCGGTGCGCTGGCTCGGCGGTGACATCGCCCTACTCGGGACACCACTGCAGGTCTATGCCTTGGATCGGCTGATCTTGAGTGCGCAGGTGGCCACAGCCGCCGGTGATGCCGGCTTGCGCGCGCGGGTTCTGCAGGCCACCGAGATGCTGGAGTGCGAGCAGCCACCGGTGCCGCTGTTGGCAGGGGTGGCGGAGTATGCCCGCGGGATACTCGGGCGTGACGCTCCAGCATTGGTGGCTGCCGCGGAGTTGCTTCGCTCGTCTTCGCGCCCGCTTCTTTACGCAAGCGCTGCCGAGGATGCCGGCGGCGAGCTGGCGCGCGCACAGCGCAACGCCGAGGCGATCGACCAGCTCAACGCGGCATTCGACACCTACATCGAGTGCGAAGCGAGTGCCGATGCCCGCCGCGTCGGCCGCGCGCTGCGCCGATTGGGGGTGGAACGGCGCATCGCCACGCACCAGCGGCCAAAAACGGGCTGGGACAGCCTCACCGACTCCGAGCTCAAGGTCATCAACCTCATCGCACACGGCGCGACCAACCGCGACGTCGCCACCGAGCTGAACCTCTCCCCCCACACGGTGAAAACCCACGTCCACAACGCATTCGCCAAGCTGGGCATTGCCTCCCGCACCCAATTGGCCCAGCTCATACGCGGCGCTAATTGACTGACACGTCAAATATGGGGCCGCCTAGTACTGCATCCATCGGGCCCTAAACATCAACCCTCGGGCGATGGTTTTGCGCTGTCCGAACGACGACCGTAGTAGTCGACATCTAATTACGTTCTCACCCAAGCGGCGGCCTAGCTAGGCCGAACCACATACCGGTGAGCACACGAGGGAAAGAGCGAACAATGTTGAATGCGGCGCTTGGAATGCTGGCGATGGTGCCAGTGGCGTTCGGTCTCGCTGGGTACGCGATGGTGTCCCGATGACCGCCGGCCACGTCAGCTCGCTGACCGAACAGCAAGCAGGACTGTAGATCTCGATGCGCAGGCAAGTCGAGCTAGCTGAGGGGCAACGACGATGCCGAGCTGCCTGATTCTCTCCGGACAACGCCTGCTGCTACTTCTTCCACATCGTTTGCAGGGTCTGGCAGAACGCACGCGAGATGCACACGCCGAAACACTGCCATGTCTGGTGAAGCGATGACGCCACAGACGCCGCAAACGCGATGCAGCCGTAAGCGAATGCCCGGCACGCGCCGATCGCCGGCCTGCAACCGCATAGTTACCACGAGCGACGGCGTCTCGCTGTCCGTTCGCGACTGGGGATCTCACACCGCTGGCCATACAGTCGTACTTCTCCACGGCTATTGCTCGAACATGCAGTCCTGGAACATCCAGATGACGCAGCTGATCCGTCTCTGGGGCAACAGCATCCGAATCATCAGTTACGACCACCGTGGCCACGGCGACTCCGGCACTGCGTCGATGCACACGTATCGGATCGACCGACTCGCCGAAGACCTCGCCGAGGTGCTTGTCGCGCTTGGTGTTACGGGCCCACTCACCTTGGCGGGACACTCGATGGGCGGCATGACGGCCTTGGCCTATCTTCGCCGGCCAGCGAGCAAACGTCCCATTGAGCCGGAAAGCCTTGTTCTCGTCGCAACTGCCGCGGGGAACCTCTGCTCGCACGGTCTCGGCCGGCTGCTCAACACCCCCGCGGCAAGCATGCTCTACCACCTCGTACTCCGCATGCCGCGCATTGGTACCGACGAGATAGTTCAATTCCTCGCCCGGCCGGTCTGCGCGGCATTGACCCGACATGGCGGATACGGTGAAGCCGCTCCGAAGTCTTTGGTCGCTATGTCTGCGGCCGCCATCAACGCCACCCCGTCGACGACTAAAGTCGGTTTCCTGCGCGGTCTAAAGGAGTACGACTGCACTCAGACCCTGAGCTCTATCACGGCCAAGACAACCATCATCAGTGGAGGAGCGGACAAGCTCACGCCGATGTGGCACGCGCGGGCGCTGGCCGACGGTATCCCCGGAGCTACGCTCATCCACCGGCCCACCGCAGGACATACGCTCTTGCATGAAGTCCCGCAGGTGGTCACCGGAGCCATCAGCTCCGCCATCGCCGCCGGCGACCCGGTGCTCGCGGCCGGGAGCCAGGTAAGCGTCGACTATGGCCATTCCGGAGCTTGTGACCCCGCCGCTTCCGCGGCGTCGGAAAACCCGCTGGGCGGCGACTTCCCCATCGACCATTGCGATTCGGCGTTTAAGGCGTCACCCGTCGACGTCGAGGAGCGAGTGTCATGACCCGGCTGGGCACAGCCTCCGCCTTACTCGGAGTCGTCGCAGGCGATTACACGTCGTCGGCTATCTGACCGTTCGGCGGGCTGGGGCTGCGGTGAGCGCGTCTCAGCCCGCCGGATTCCATGAAAAGGACTCAATGTGACGACCGTTTTTTTCGCCGGTGACGTTCTTCATCAACGAGAGTTCTTGGCCCAATGACTCTGATTGCGTCCCCTGCTGCGATCTTGCTGAGAACTCGGCTGTGGTCGGTTTGTGCGCGCGATGCACGATCGGTCAGCGAAATGATCGAATGATTCGTGCTACCGAACGATTACGACGCAACGTCACTCACCCGCGGGCAACAACGGGGTGCGACAACCTCACCGACGCCGAACCGTTCCATCGCGCAGCAACTGCAACCCTCCCCTCACACGGTAAAGACCCACGTGCACAAGGCGTTTGCCAAGAGCGCCATCACTTCGCGCGCCTAATAGCCGCAACTCATCCGCCCTTGGCGATTAACCAGTCCGTCAAATATCAAGCCCACTAGGCATACACCGAGCCGGCCCTAAAGATCACCCGCTGGGCGATGGTGACGGCGGTGCCCGCGCTGCCAACGTAGTCATTGAGCTCTGAATCGCCGTGATCGCCACCGCCAAACGGGGAACCGGCGCCGAAGAGCAACTACGCAAAGGAATTGAGAAATCGATGATGAGCGCAGTGTTGGGAATGTTGATGATGATCCCGGTGGTGTTCGGCGTCGGTGGGTATGTCTTGGTGAACCGACGACCATGAGCGCGAAGATGTCGGAGGGCCGCCTGCCGGCGCCACCACGGTGTCTCACTTTGAGACGCTCGATCACCTCATGTTGAGACGCTCACCATCCGTTCGCCGCGGTGTCATGAGTTGCAGCAGTCATCCCATCGATGGGGAAAGAGGAGATATACGGTGAGCGGGCACAGCGTGAGCGCGGCTCACGAGAACATCCTCGAGCCGTTGGCGGCACGTGCGTCTGCCAGCCGAAACGGGCACCGCTGGCGTGCGCCGGAGGTGATCGAGGAGAACGGATTTGATTCAATAGGATCACCGCGATTGCCGGGCAGAATGAGCCCGCCCGACCCTGCGGAGAATAACTGGGATGCCGAGACGCCAGCGCCCAGCCACGGCGCGTCAAAGCCGATTTTTCCCGCCCGGCTGCTGGGTTCAACGGAGTTGCGGAGTTCGGACATGACCGGCTCAGCTGGCCGCAGCGACAACGACTCCGGAGAAGCCGCCGCGCGAGCAGTGCTGCTCGCCACCAAGCTGCACGTCCCGGCCATCGGGGCCCAGCTCGTTCACCGGGCCGCCCTGCTAGACGTACTGTCGGCGGGGCGCCACCGCAAGCTGACCCTATTGAGTGCGCCGGCGGGCTGGGGCAAGACGACAGTACTGGCGCAGTGGGCCCTGGCCGCGGGCGAGGACCAGCGGTTTGGCTGGCTGTCGCTTGATCCCGCCGACAACGACCCGGTGTGGTTTTGGATGTACGTGATCGCCGCGCTGCAGAAGGTCAGTCCCGGGGTGGGGATTCGCGCGGTCGAACTCCTCGCGATGGGCGCCGACCCAGTGCAGGTTGTACTGCCTACCCTGCTCAATGATCTCGACACGATCGCCAGCCCGATGGTGCTCATCCTGGACGACTACCACCTAGTGGTAAGTCGAGCGGTCCATGAGCAGCTGGCGTTCTTCATCAGCCGGTTGCCGGCGAATCTCCACTTGGTGTTAGCCACCCGATCGGATCCTTTGCTGCCGTTAGCGCGGCTGAGGGCCAGCGGTGACCTTGCCGAGCTGCGAACCGACGATTTACGTTTCGGCGCCACTGAGGCAGACCATCTGCTGAACGACGTCCTCGGGCTGGGCTTGGCGCACGCCGATATTCAACTGTTGCACCGACGCACCGAGGGGTGGGTTGCCGGCCTCTACCTTGCCGCCCTCTCGCTTGCCGGGCGTGCCGACACCGCCGCGTTCATCAAGACGTTCGCGGGCGACAACCGTCATATCGTCGACTACCTGATGGCCGAGGTGCTCGACGGTCAACCTCCGCACCTGCGCAGCTTCTTGCTGCATACCTCGATCTTGGGACGACTCAGCGGTCCGCTGTGCGACGCGGTGCTGCAAACGTCTGCCTCGGCCTCGGTCTTGGAGAAGATCGAACGCGAAAACCTGTTTGTGGCGCCACTGGACGCGTCGCGTCACTGGTATCGCTATCACCAACTCTTCGGAGAGTTACTGCGCACCGAGTTGCGTCGCAGCGAGCCCGATCTCGTCGCCGATCTGCACCGACGCGCCGCGACCTGGTTCGAGGCCGAGGGCCTCATCGATGAAGCGGTGCGTCACCTGGTTGCTGGCGGTGACATCGCGCGCGGTGCCGATCTGATCGCCGCGGATTGGGTCGACGAATTCAACGGCGGCGGCGTGTCGACCGTCTCCGCCTTGCTTGATCTGCTTCCCGAGGAGACCGTTCTACACGATCCGCGGCTGAGCGTAGCCCGCGCCTGGATCGCCCTGAGCGTTGGTCAACTCGATGACGCCGCCGAGTGGATCGAGGCAGTCGAAACACGAGCCGCCGCGGCCGACACCGCAGATGGCGGCGTCATCGGCGCTCAAGTCGTCGTGTTGCGCGCCGTTCACTCGTTCAAGACGGCTGACGTCGCTGCGGCGCTTGAGACGGCTCGCCAGGCGGTCACCCTCGATCTCGGCGAGGCGCCGCTGGGCCGATCCATTGCCTACTGCATCTATGGATCCGCGCTGTACTTTTCGGGCAGCACCCACGAAGCGCAAGCCGCGTTCCAGCGGGCCGTAAAGCTGGCCGAGAAGGCGGGCGATCGTCGCGCCCGCATCTATGCGCTGGGCCATCTGGCGCTGATTTCGGCCGAACGTGGCCAGCTCGCCGACGCCGAACGTCAGATCCGCCGGGCTTCCGGCAGTTCGCGGGACCTGGCGGATGCGGAACACCTCGTGGACGTGATGGTGTCGCTTGCCACGGCCGAGGTCCTCCGTATGCGCGGTGATGCGGCTGCAGCGGTGGCCGCAGCCGACATGGCCGTCATGTCGGCCCGCCAGGGTGGAGCAATCCTCGAGGTGGCCAAGACGCTGTTGGCCAGAGCGGAGATCTTCAAGCATCACGGCGACCACCAAACCGCGAAGGCGATCCTCGAAGAGGTCGGCACCCTGGTGCGCGATTGCGCGGACAATGGCATCGGCTCGACGCTGCTCGCGTCGGCCGAGCGGAGCGCGGGCGTCGCTGTGCCTTCGCGCCACGAGGGGTGCGCGGCCGGTGAGGAGCTAACCCCCAAGGAGCTCGAGGTTCTTCGCCTGCTCGCCACCCGGTTATCGCGACGTGAGATCGGTGCGCGGCTATACGTCTCGCTCAATACCGTGAAGACTCACCAGCGCGCCGTGTACCGCAAGCTCCAAGTTGAGCACCGCAGCGCGGCGGTCAGCCGAGCGCGAGAACTCGGCCTGTTGTAGTCGGCCTGCTTTTGGGCCTGGCCGGACGGTGCTGATCCTGGATCGTCGCGCCTGAGAACGCCTCGCGTTAATCACCCGGGTGACCAGACGGTTGGGGTGATGACGATTCACCCCACGCGGGGGCAGCCTCATCGAAGAGCAGATGTCGGCGGGCTCATGAACATAGCCAAAGAGCACTGACCCAGCCGCCGCCAGGGAGATCGGGAAGGGAATCAGGACGTGCCTACAGGCTTCGAGGCCAAAAAGGTCGTCGCCGGCGCCGGCGATGCCGCCATGAGGCCGCGGGCCTCGGTCAACGCCGTCGATGGGAACGGCAGCGCGGTCACCGGCGGCGGGCGCGCCGAAGCCGGCACCGGCAGGCAAATCCTGCTGCGCGCATTTGTGCTTCTGGCATCGTGGGCGATCGGACTATTGGTTGCGGCCTGGATCGTTCCCAGAGTTTGGTTGTCGGTACCGGGATTCATCGTCGCCGTAGCGATCTTCGCGGTGACGCAGGCAATCCTGTCCCTGTCAATCTTGAAGTTGCCCCATGGGTATGCGTCGCTGCTGCTTGGGGGGACCGGCTTGGCATTGACGATCGTCGCGTTGATCTTCGCGTCGGTATTGACGCACGGGCTCACTATTGACGGCATGGCATCCTGGCTAGCCACGACGGTTGTGGTGTGGCTCGTGACAACGATTGGGGCAATTGCGCTGCCCGAGCTGCTCATCCGCGACGGGGACGGCTCGACGTGACCACATACACGCCTGTGCTGATGGATGTACGTCGGTGGTTCGCGTCGATCCTCCATGTCGCCCGGTCCGCGCAGTGAGCAAATGTTTTGATATCTCGTCCAACGACGGAAGGATCGGTGATGGGAGACACGCATGACGATCCGACGGATCACTCCCGGACCACGCAACCGCACGCGGGTATCGCGATGAAGGACAACTTCTTCTGGCCAGGGTTGATCCTGCTGGCCGTTGCGACGGTCGCGCTGATCAGTACGGCGGCAACCGCCGCCTACCGGCACTACGAATGGCTTGCCACCACGGTGCTCATCGCCGTTCTCGGCGCGGTCGCCGGAGCGTTGTGGCTCGTCATGGAGAATCGCCGCGTGACCCGCATCGATGCGCGGTGGGACGCCGCACACCCAGCTAGTCGGATGCTTCCGCGCACTCGCTGATCGTGTTGCCCTGCAACATATCGCGCTGCCCGCGCTGCGAAGATGTCCTGGCGCCTCACCCGGGTGAATTGCGCATCCGGATGAGGACAACTCACCCCATGCGCAGAGATAGTGGTCGTCGATCTTGCCCGCGACCGCAAACCGCATGGATCACCGTCTCGACCAACTGCGCCGCCAACGAAGGCAGTGCGAGTTCGGCAGCGACCATGCGGTGCAAGGACACACGCAGAACGGAGACAGCATGTCGCAGAATGAGGCCATCGCCATCAAGATTGATGGGCCAGGAAAGTCTCGAACGACCGCCATTGCGCCTCTCGTCGCACGGTATGGTCTGGTCATAGTCCTGGCCTGGTTCGGCGCCATGAAGTTCACTTACTATGAATCCCATGGTATTTCACATTGGGTTGCCAATAGCCCTTTCTTGAGTTGGTTCTACAGCATCATGTCCATCGATGCCTTTGGTCGATTGAACGGATCGATCGAATTGATTACTGCAGCACTGCTGGCCGTCAAGCCGTGGTTCCCAAAGGCTTCCGTGGTGGGCGGCATAGTCGCCTCGCTGTTCTTCGTGACCACGCTGAGTTTCATGATCACGACCCCCGGCACCGGCGAGGCATCTGCTGGTGGCTTTCCCGTTTTGTCCGCAGACGGGGAGTTCTTGATGAAGGACATTGCGCTCATAGGCTTGGCGCTGTGGTTGCTGGCGGACGCGATCGACGCAACCCGCAGACAGGCGGCGCTCGCTAAAACGGACTGACACGCCCGCCAATGAGGTTGCGTAGGTGCTGACGTCGGCTGCGCGCGGCATGGCGGCCATACCCGCGTTACGTCTGCTAGCGGGAACCTCACGCCGCCAACAAAACAGGAGCCGTGTTCCCTCAAAAGCGCTGCTGCGCAACGCTGAGATTGCCTCCATCATCACCCACCAGTCCGCCACGTTCGGCATCTCCGGCGACGTGAGTCTCGACTACTCCCGTGCCGAGAGGCCACCCCTGCCGAGGTGACAGCGCAGCCGTCGAACACCGAAGGCACGTGCGCACCAGCTGCAGATTCGCCGAAGCCGACGCGATCCGCACGGACCTAGCGACCCGCGCATCACTCTCACGGGCACTGCCGATGGCACCCGATGGTGGCGCCAGGACAGGTGAGAACTTCACCACATCGCCTCGATCACCCGGGTGAATAGGTGGTTGGGGTGATGACAGCTCACCTCGCCTGGCCGCAGCCTCAGTACGAACGGATCCGGGCGGGATTGTCGCCCCGCTTGTGGGGACGTCGCAGCATGGGCGTCGTATGTCTTGGCGAATGGATCCAGAAGGGCAGCGGCACAGCCGAAGCCGTCGAGGAGAACTAGAAGGGAACCTGATATGCATTTTGAGGCCAAGAAGATCGTTGTGGTCGGTGGCAGTGCCGGTATGGGGCGGCAGGTCGCGCTCGACGTCGTCGATCACGGCGGCAGCGCGGTGATTGTCGGACGCTCGAAGGACCGTGTCGATGACACCGTCGCCGAGCTGACGAGCCGGCGGGGCCAAGCCTGGGGCATCGCCGCCGAGCTGACGGACCGCGCTGCCGTCGCGGATGTGCAGCGTGCGCTGTCTGAGCAGCACGACGACGCGACACTACTGGTCAACGCCGCCGGATACTTCATCCCGAAGCCGTTTCTCGAGCTCGACGCGGTCACCTATGACTCGTATCTGGAGCTGAACTATGCCTTGTTCTTCCTGACCCAGACCGTCGTTGCGGGCATGATCGCCAACGGTGAGGGCGGTTCCATCGTCAACATCGGCGCCATGTGGGCACATCAGGCCATTGGTTTGACGCCCTCGTCTGTGTATTCGATGCAAAAAGCCGGGCTGCATGCGCTCACCCACAATCTCGCCATCGAGCTTGCCCAGCACGACATTCGCGTCAACGCGGTGGCACCTGCGGTCGTGAAGACCCCGCTTTATGAAGCGTTCATCCCGAAAGACGAGATCGACGACACCCTGCAGACATTCGCGCCGCTTCATCCGCTCGGACGAGTGGGCACCCCCGCCGACGTCGCCAACGCCGTCACCTATCTGCTCTCCGAACAAGCCAGTTGGGTCACCGGCGCGATTCTCAATGTCGATGGCGGCATCATGGCCGGCCGCAACTAACCGTTCGGGCGGCCAGGCAGGAATCGGCCCTAAATATTCTGGCGCACAGGTTGATCGGCTGCTGACCGGATGACAGGCAGTCAGCGATTAGCAAGGCCGGGCACGATCACGTGGCCGCGGTTGCCCACGCTTGATTTCCGCCGTACTTGGCGGCTGTGATGACATGGAAGGGATACGTGATTGTGAGTGAATCGCCAAGGCCGATGGGCAGTATCGAACGCAGTGCCCACGATGGACTACAGACGGTGATCACAGACAACGCCCAAGACGGTCGGTTCGAGGCCACTTTAGGCGACCAGGTGATCGGTCGGCAGCCCTACCGCCGCTACCGCGGCCACATCGTGTTGATGGCCACCGAAGTCGATACGCAATGGCGCGATCGGGGCGTCTCCTCGGCGATGATCAGTGGTGTGCTCGCACTGATCCGGCGAGCCGGACACACGGTCATTCCGCGGTGCAAGATCACGGGTGACTACATTCTGCGCCATCCTGAATACCGGGACCTGGTGGCCGACCAATATCAGGGATTGCTCCGTCCCGTGTCGCGGCCCGCTGCGCCGGCGGCTCCGGACAGCGCGGCTGGCTGATGAAAATTTTCGGGCCTCCTGCCAACGGATGAATGAGGCCTTCCGACTCGATGCATTCGAAAAGGGTGGAGATGACTGAGGCTTATGTTTTGGGGGGTGTACGAACTCCGTTCACCCGCTATGGCGGCACGCTGTCGGGTATCCGGGCCGATGACTTGCTGGGTATGACGATGAAGGGCGCCTGCGACCGGCTGGGTGTGCCACTCGATGCCGTGGAAGACATCGTGGCGGGTTGCGTGAACCCAGCTCACGAAGGCATGGGCGACGTCGCCCGGTGGGCGGCGTTGGCTGCCGGATTTCCTGACACGGTGGCCGGGGTCACCGTGAACAGATTCTGCGGATCATCACTAAGCGCGGCGGTGACCATCAGCCACGCGATCAAGGCCGGCGACCTCGGCCTGGGTATCGCCTGTGGAGTCGAGTCGATGTCTCGATCGGGGTGGGCGTTGATGAAGGGCGACGCCGCGTTCAGTCCCCGAGGTCCGGTTCTCATGCTCGACACCATGTGGAGCGGTGCTGGAGGTCCGCCCAACCCGGTGTTGCTGGCCCGCAACGCTTACATCAGCATGATCGAGACCGCGCAAAATGTCGCCGACCGCTACTCACTGAACCGCGAGGAGATCGACGCCTTCGCGCTGCGATCCCAGCAACATGCCAAGGCTGCCCGTGACCGAGGGCGGCTAGCCAAAGAGATTATTCCCGTGACGATCCCGGCGACGAAGAAAACACCTGCCCGAGTGGCAGAACATGATGAGTTCATCCGCGATGACACCGCCGCCGAGGCGCTCGCGGCGTTACCGGCTCAGCCCGGCACGACCCAGATGACGGCCGCGAACTCCTCGCCTTTAAGCGATGGCGCCAGTGCCGTAGTCATCGCTTCCGGGGAGCGGGCCAGGGAACTCGGCGTCGAACCCTTAGCCCGAGTGGTATCGAGCGCGGTCTACGGCATCGACCCCCTCATCATGGGCGTGGCCCCTGCATGGGCGATCCCGGCCGCGATCCGCCGGGCAGGACTTACCCCCGAGCAGATCGACGTGTGGGAGGTGCACGAGGCGTTCAGCGCCCAGGCGCTCGGCGTGCTGCGGGAATTGCCAAACCAGCTGGGCGGATTCGTGGTGCCCGATGACAAGCTGACGCCCAACGGTGGCGCGGTCGCGATCGGGCATCCCTTCGGGGCTACCGGAACTCGCTATTTGTTGACGCTGGCGACCGAATTGCGTGAACGCGGCGCCCGTTATGGCGTGATTGGGATCTGCATCGGCTCGGGGCAGGCGGTAGCAGTTATTCTGGAAAATGTCGGCGCAGAATAGAATACGTATTGCACTGGGCAAATATCTCATGGTAGGGGTTCGCGTCGCCCACCTCATCTGACACAGGCGCCCGACAGCGCAGGAAGCCGATGTCGGAAACGATCGATCTGCCGTGCCGATTGGCTGAACAGCGACACCGACGAAATCGTACGACATCGACGAGAGCTGGACATTCAGTAAGCAGCACCTCCGCAGACCCGAGTTGTGGGACGCCACCGCCCCTTGGGGCCAAGACCGCCGATCGTCTTCACCCGGGTGAATCGGTTTCGGGGGTGATGCCATCTCACCCGGCCCGGCAGCAAGCTCATAGTCGACAAAGCGTGCGGATCCTTTCCGCGCAGGCACCGGTCTCGTTGGGCTTGTATCGCCTTGACCACTTGAGTGGACGAACACCTCAGTTCGGGGTGATGCGCGTGCAGAACCGCCGATCCTGGCGAATGGCAAGTAAATGCAATGAGAGGAGAGGGATCTCATGGCTGTGGGCGAGACCACGGAGGACAGTGGGCGGACGAATCATGTGTTACGACGGGTAGGAGCCGCACCACTCATCGCGCGCTACGGGCTGGTCGTCGTCATAGCGTGGTTCGGCGCAATGAAATTCACCTACTACGAATCCCACGGCGTTTCACCGTTAGTGGCCCACAGCCCGTTTTTGAGCTGGGTATATCACCTCATGTCGATCAGCGCGTTCGGCCGAGTACTAGGGTCGGCCGAGTTGGTGATCGCAGCGTTGCTGGCCTTGAGGCCGTGGTATCCGAAGGCTTCGGTGATCGGCGGTGTGATGGCGACAGCGTTCTTCCTTGGCACGCTCAGTTTTATGGTCAGCACGCCCGGGATCGGTGAACCGACCGCGGGTGGCTTCCCCGTCCTGTCGGCCAATGGCGAATTCCTCATGAAAGACATCGCGCTGCTGGGCTTGGCCCTGTGGCTGCTGGCGGACTCCATCAGTGCAACTCGACAACGCCAGGCACTGTCGGTCTGATTCTTGGCCCGCGACCACGGCGGGGCACCGGCACTGGCGCCCCGCCGTTGAGAGATGAACCGACGCAGCCGCTTTACTCATCACCACAGGGAGGCGCCGAGCGATGAGCACATCAATCCCCGGCCAGTATGACCTGGTGGTCGTGGGCGCCGGCTCGGGCGGATACGTCGCCGGCATCCGCGCGGCCCAACTCGGCATGACCGTCGCGATCATCGAAGAACGCTATTGGGGCGGGGTCTGCCTCAACACCGGGTGTGTTCCGTCAAAAGCCTTGCTGCGCAACGCCGAGATCGCCTCCATCGTGACCCATCAGGCGGACGAGTTCGGCATACGTGGTGACATCCACCTCGACTACGCGCGTGCCGTGTCACGTAGCCGCGAAGTTGCCGACGCCCGAGTCCGCGGCGTCCACTTTCTGATGCGCAAAAACAAGATCACCGAAATCGACGGCCGCGGCCGCTTCAGCGGCTCACACACACTGGACGTAGAGCTACGTGACGGCGGCACGACCAGCCTCCGCTTCGACAATGCCATCATCGCCACCGGCTCACGGGTGCGGATGCTGCCCGGGGTCACCCTCAGCGACAACATCGTGACGTATGAACAGCAGATCCTCGACGCAACAATACCCGAGTCCATCGTCATCATCGGGGCCGGCGGAATCGGCATGGAATTTGCCTACATCCTCAACAGCTACGGCGTCGACATCCAAATACTCGAGTACGCCGACCGTGCACTCCCCAACGAAGACGCCGACGTGTCAAAGGAATTGACCCGCCAGTACCGACGCCGCGGCATCCCCATCCACACCAACACCCGGGTGGACTCGGTGATCGACCACGGCAACCACGTCACCGTCACCCACGATGACCGCAACGGCCACGCCACCTCAGTCGAAGCCGCCCGCGCGTTCATCTGCATCGGCTTTTGCCCCAACGTCGAAAATCTCGGCCTCGACAAGCTGGGTGTGCACCTCACGACAGGTGGGGCGATCGACATCGACGACTGCATGCGCACCTCGGCTCCCCACGTCTTCGCGATCGGCGACGTCACCGCCAAAGTTCAACTCGCCCACGTCGCCTCGGCCCAGGGAGTCATCGCAGCCGAAACCATCGCCGGCGCCCCGACCATGCCCTTGGACTACCGCATGATGCCGCGCGTGACGTTCTGTCAACCCCAAGTCGCCAGCTTCGGCTATACCGAAGACCAGGCCCGCGCCAGCGGTTACGACATACGGGTAGCCACTTTCCCCATGCAGGCCAGCGCCAAAGCACACGGACTAGGCGAGCGCGCAGGCTTCATCAAAATCATCGCCGACGCCGCGCACGGCGAGCTACTCGGAGCCCACCTCGTCGGCGCCGAAGTCAGCGAGCTACTCCCCGAACTCACCGCCGCCCAACTCTGGGACTTGACCGCGACCGAGCTGGCCCGCAATGTGCACACCCACCCCACGCTCGGCGAAGGACTACAGGAATGCTTCCACGCCCTCACGGGACACGCCATCAACCTATGACTCCGACGGCGAGGCGCGCGCTGACCACGGGCCAACTCCGCAACGCTGCACGGCCCGCCCAACACAGCACCACCTGATGCGATCCGCGAGCCAGGTTCGGGATGTCATCATCGTCGGGTCGGGCCCCGCCGGCTACACCGCGGCGATTTACACCGCGCGAGCCGGACTGGACACCCTCGTCATGGAGGGCGAGGCGCCCGGTGGTGCACTGATGGCCGCTGGGCCGGTGGACAACTACCCCGGTATTGCTCCGTCCGTGTGTGGACCCGCGCTGGCGGCTGCGATGCGCGACCAGGCAAAGCGTTTCGGCGCCGAGCTTCACGCAGGCGACGTCGACCGATTCGATCTCCATGGCGACATCAAGACGATCGCCATACACGACGAACTGCACCACGCCCGCGCCCTCGTCCTCGCGATGGGCTCCATCAACCGGCCGCTCAATGTTCCCGGCGAGCGCGACCTCTTGGGCCACGGAGTTAGCACCAGCGCCAAACTCGACGGTGCGCAGTTCACCGGTTGCGCGGTCGCTGTCGTCGGCGGTGGCGACGCCGCGGCCGAAGAGGCGCTCTATCTTGCATCCCGGGCCCGCCACGTGACCCTCGTCCACCACCGCCCCCGGCTACGGGCATCGGGAATAGCCGTCGCTCGGTTGCGCGCCCATCAGAACGTCACGATCCTGACGTCCAGTGAAGTGCTGGCCGTCCACGGCAGACACCACGTCACCGGCCTCCGGGTGCGCAACACCGATAGCACTGCCGATTACGACATCGACATTGCCGCGGTGTTCGTCGCCGTCGGACAGATGCCTCGCTCGGATCGATTGAAGGGGCTTCTCGACCTCGACAGCCGCGGTCACGTCCGAACGCGCGACGAGACGACCCACACCTCGGTGGACGGCGTATTCGCCGCCGGCGACCTAATCGACCGGCGCTACCGCCAAGCGATCACCGCCGCAGCCAGCGGTTGCGCGGCTGCACTCGACGGTCTGCGCTGGATCACTAATCGCAATTTCCCACCGCCCCGCGGCCGACTTCCGGGCTGAAAGCGCGTCCCCCATGCCCCGCTCACTCAGATCTCTTCGTGAGTGACACCGGTTGTGCACGAGGATCGTTCAGCCCAATGAGGCGAGAAGCTCGCGACACGCTTCCTCGCAGCGGCGGCACACGGCGGCGCAAATGCGACAGTGCTCATGATGTGCTGAGTGCAGATCGCATTCGTCGGCGCAAGCCTTACAGGTGACCGCGCATGCCTCCAGCACCGCCCGGGTGATATTTGCATCGTATTCGGTGTGACGAGACAGTACGCGGCCGGTCGTCGCGCACATGTCGGCACAGTCGAGGTTTGTGCGAACGCATTTCGTGAGGTGAGCGACCCTTTCTTCGCTCAGGTCAGAATCCGCGCACGCCGTGCAGGCTTGAGCGCACTCTAGACAGGTCTCGATACATCGGATCAATTTGGCCCTGTCTATACGACCGAGATCCCTGGGATAAGTATCCAGCATGCTGCTAACGGTGCCCATTGAGCCCTTCTCCAATCTGTTTGAAACTGACATCGTCTGTGGCATAAAGCCAACGCCGTTTAGTGGGGTGCTACGCCCATTCCAGATCGACTCCCCCTCGGTACCGGCTGATATGCGCGTGATTGCGGAGCGTTGGGAGCCGCGACCGAATCGGCCCTATTCCGTGAGCACCTCGTAGCAGGTGATCATGGCGTGGCCACCTTCGGCCACCTCGGCTAGAACTCTAGATATGGCGGCGGAATATTCTGTGGCGAGCCGTGATTCGGTCGATCCTCCGTCGTGGAACCATGCATAGAGCATGAAGTGACCGGCCTGATCGCGGTCCTCGTGAAGCCGGAACACGTAGACCTCCGGTTCGACCAGGGCCTTAGGAATGAGGTCATCGAGGAGAGAGCGCAGCAACTCGTCTCGTTTACCGGGTCGCGCTGTCGCTTCGGCGATCAGCACAACGTCACCAGTGTCATCCATTTCCATCTCTTCTTCTCGTATGCCGTGAATTCCATCGGCATAGAACGGGTGCAGCGGACGCGGCTGGGACATCGATCCATCGACATCAATCGCTTTGGTGATGCGCTGCAATCGACTCCGACATGGCGGGCACGATAATCGCCGCCGGCGCATCAAACTCGAGCCCCATGCCGATCACATCCCCCATCCGTCAACAGAATGGAGATGGCACCTTTGGCTTCGAAGATCGCGAGGTGAACACGATCGGAGCTTTCGTGTCCGTGCTGTCGTAGTACAGCCTCGAGATCGGCGGTGGTCATTCCGCATCGACGCAGGCTCCGTCGGTCGACGCGGCCGTTGCGGATCAGCACTTTAAGAGGCGGATCGATAAAACGTCGAATCCCCGGAATGAAGCGCAATCTCGCAAGTACCGCGTGGGCGGCAAGAAGGCAAATGAGCGCCACGGTTGCGTTCAGCCACGAGCTATCGCTGGCAGTAGCAGCCCGACCGACGATGGCTCCGGCGGCTACCGCAGCGATCCAGTCGAACGGCGCGAATTCGGCGAGGGTGCGGCGCTCCATAAACCGGAACAGGATCGCAGCCGTGAGAAACAGGGTCGAGGTTTTGATGGCGGCATCGACGGCGCCAGGCGCGTCACCGATCAGGGCATGAAGAATGCGGTCCACGCTGCCTCCGTTCCACGGGTGAGTCGTCGACTTCGGCGGCCTGATACCGACGTCTACTTGCCGCCGGGACCGACGATGGCGACGACCTCGATCTCGACATGCTGGTTGAGTAGTGCGAGCGCTTCTACGCCCAACGCGGTCCACAACGGCGGGTTTTCGCCGAACCGCTTGCTGAACTGGTCCACCATCACCGACATATGTTCATCACCAATGGCTTCGTCGGCGGTGGGAACGTGGTAGGAGTGGACGCTCACGACGTCGCTCCAGGTGGCCCCCGCCTCGGCGAGGGTCTTTTCGACGTTGTCGAACGCCTTGACGATCTCCTTTTCCAGGGATGTGGCCGACAAGGAGAAGTCCGCCTCCCAGCCGCCTTGGCCCGAGATCTCGATGCGATCGCCGATGCGCAACGCTTGCCTGTAGTGGTTACGGGTACGGGCGATCTCGCCGTATCCGGGTGTGTCGAAAAATTCGGGCTTGTCCATAGGGTCTTCCTCTCGTCATAGATTCCTGAGCCGGAGTTGTTGCGCCAGATATGTTGTCCGAGAAGGGCGGTCGGTCCAGGCGTTGGAGGTCACCGACTCAGATCAACGACCACTATCGGTGCGGACGGGGCGAGATGTCGTCATCCGGCTGCGCAATTCACCCGGGTGAGCGGCCGACGATGAATCGAGTCTGCGGTGCGGATTCTCGACTGGGGCGCGCTCGAGCAAGTCGCCCCCGCGGCCGATGCCCCAAATTCTTCCCGCACCGGGCGCTCAGTTCTCATTGTTTCCCGGTGTGGTTGGAGTTTCGCATCTGATGGTGGCGATGGCCGCCGCGTCCTCCGCCGCGACTTGGTTGGCGGCGCATAGCACAGCGCGCACATCGGCGGCGGGTATGACGGCGGCGCCGGAGGCGTCGGCGAAGACGTAGTCGCCGGGACGGACGGTCACCCCGGCGACCACGACGGGACGGTTCACCTCGAAGGGGGTGACGGAGTCGCCGCCCCACCGCGTTGTCTCGCCGCGGCAATAGATGGCGATGTCGAAGCGTTCGAGCTCGGCGAAGTCGCGCAGCCGCCCGTCCGCGAGAATGCCTGCGAGCCGATGGTTTCGAACCCGCGATAACTTTGTCCCACCGCCCAGTGACGCGTCCGTGCAGCCATTGCTGGCCAGGACCAGCACGCGCCCTTCGGCGCCACCTTGGATGGCGTCGTAGAACAACCTCTTGAAGTTGTAGCGCTCGGGCGGGAGCGCGGCCCGGCACGTCGGGAAGTAGGAGATCGTCACGGCGGGGCCGAACAGCTGGCGATCGGGAGTGGGGCTCACCAGGTCGAGGAGATGACACCGATGTCGGTGCAGTCGCCCCATGGCGTCCACGATGTCGGCGGTGCGCACCCGACCAGCGAGTGCGTCGAGTGACTCCATCAGTCCGCCGGGATCGGGACACGCCAGGACTCGGCGCCGCGGAAGTCCAACCACACATCGGTGGGCGTTTGCACAAGCCGGGCCAGGACGTTTTCGCAGCAGGGGCAGCGCACCACGATGCCGGGCCCGCGGTGATAGACGTGACTCTCGGCGAAGGCCCCACTGCGACAACATTTCCCGCAGGTCAACGTCACGGCGGTGACGTCGAATCCCAGCACTTCTGCAAAGGCGCCAGCGACCGCGTTGCCGTCGACGTGCGTTGGTTCGGTCATCGCTCCTCGTTTCCTTGATTAGCTGCTCGGCCCGAACCGCTCGGTCCGGATGGCCGACGGCTGATGCCCCTGCTCGATCAGCTTCGCGGTCACCGATTCCACGAACCCCGTTGGACCGCAAACGTAGACGCGCGCAACATGGTCGGGCGCCCAATCCGTCGACACGAGGTCAGCGGCGCGGACCCGGCCGGGCGGCCGGGTTGTCCGCGGCGCGGCCACCCTGGTGTAGACCAGCGCGATCTGCAGCCAGTCACAGTTGCGCTCGAGCCGGCGCAGCTCTTGGGCGTAGTACACGTCGTCGGGACTGCGAACCGAATAGACCAACCGAAAGTCGGCGCTGCCCATCACTACCCGCTGTCGCAGCATGGCCATCAACGGCACGATTCCCGATCCGCCACCAATGAGCAGAATCCGGTCCCCCTCGTCAGGCCGCCAGACGAACCAGCCGCCGATGGGTCCTCGAAGTTCGACCTCATCGCCGGCGGTGAGCCCGGTGAGGTAGGGCGAGACTTCCCCGTCTGGAATCTGCTGCACAGTGAGCTCGATGCGCTCGCCGTCGGCTGGTCTGCTCAGTGAGTAGCTGCGTTGCGCGCTGTACCCGTCCTCGGCAGTCAGCTTGAGATCGACGTGCTGACCCGCCGAGTGGCCGCTCCAGCCCGGCACGGTCAGCCCGATCGTTTGCGCGGACCCCGTCTCGGGTTCAGAGTCCACCACGCGGGCAACCCGCCACTGCAACTTCGGTTTCACCTGAAGATCCACGGCCGCCGTCAATCGCCGGCGTAGCGTTGTTCTCGCCACGGGTCGCCGTAGCTGTGGTAGCCCAACCGCTCCCAGAATCCCGGCGTGTCACTGTCGCGCAGCTCGATGGATCTCACCCACTTCGCGGACTTCCAGAAATACAGGTGCGGCACCAAGAGCCGCGCCGGGCCGCCGTGCACCGCGCCAAGCGGTGCGCCCTGGTACGCGTAGACGATCCAGGCCTTGCCGCCGAGAAGGTCGCCCAAGGGAAGGTTGGTGGTGTAGCCGCCGTAGGAACCGACCAGTGCGAATCCGGCTGCGGTGTCGATCGATTCGAAAAGTGTGTCCAGAGAAACGCCTTCCCACTTGGTATTCAGCTTGGACCACGTGGTAACGCAGTGGATGTCCACGTTGAGACGCTCGCAGGGCAGGCGCTTGAACTTCGCCCAGGTCCACGAGTGTTCGGCGCCAAGCTCGTCGCGGATGGTGAATCGCCAGTGATCGAGATCGATCCGAGGAGTCGGCCCTGCTTGCAAGACAGGGAAGTCGTCGGTCAGATGCTGGCCGGGCGGCAGATCGGGGCCCGACTCAGCGCGACGTCCGCGAAATCCTTTGTTGACGATAGTCATTGGTGCTCCGTGTTGCTGTAGTGATCAACCCGAACAAGGCGGGGGCTGGATGTGCTGCTGGAATACGACCGCGGCGATCACGTAGGGTGCCGTCGTATCGCCGCCAGCAGCGCCTGGGATACCGCAATCTGTTCTCTGTTGGAGGAAAGGACAGGCGGTGCGTCCGCGGCCAGAAACAACAGTGGGGTCGTTGAATCTCATTCTGCCCCCGCTGCCTTCGGTAGCTGGGCGACTCCGCTGGCCGCGAATTGAGGGTTGGCGCCGAAAACAAATCCCATTGACAACACGGTGCGGGCGAAGAAGACGTCGGTGAGGTATGCGAGTGCGACCGCCCAGCGGTTGACGGGCCGGGGAAGCGCGTAAAGATGGTAGGCGCGGGCGACAAACTTTGCGGCATAGCCCGACAGGTGCACGCCGAGCGGATTGGCGACGGCGTAGCGCGGACCCAAGTCGACCACCATACCCTGGTCGCTGTGGCGATAGTCCTTTCGCTGGCCGTAGCCGAGACTCGCCGCGACGTTGCGGGCCAGTGTCTTACCTTGTCGGGTCGCGTGCTGTGCTGTGGGCGGTGCGATCTTGCCCGGCCGGGTTAGATCCGGAACGGCGGCGGCGTCGCCCGCGGCAAACAAGTCGGGATAACCTGGTACCTGCAAATCGGCCCGTACCTTGAGCCGGCCCCGCTCGGTTTCCAATCCCAGCGTGGCGATCAACGGTGACGGGCTCACGCCAGCCACCCACGCTACCGTGTAAGCGTCGATGCGCGAACCATCGATGAGCACAACATGATCGGCGTGAACTTCCCTGAGGGTCGTGCCCAACCGCACGTCGATTCCGCGAGAGCGCAGCACACGCATCGCAGCGTCGCCGAGCTTCCGCCCCAGCTCGGGCATGACCTGATTGGCCAAGTCCACCAGCACAAACCGCACCGAGGCCCGATCAAAGCCCATCTGCTTCGCCGCTGCGTCGGCGAGCGCGCGGAGCTGCGCCGCCAATTCGGAACCGGAATACGACGCACCGACAACGACAATCGTGCGTCGCGCGGCCGCGCGCTCCTCGTTTTCGTCGACGCAAGCCAGTTCCAACTGCTCGATCACACGATCACGCAGATACAGCGCCTCGGCCGTCGACTTCAGTCCGTGCGCATATTCGGCCAAACCGGGTGTATCGAACACGCGGGTCACCGAGCCTGGTGTCAAGACCAGCCGATCCCACGACAGCGTCCCTACCCGACCCTCCGGATCGATGAACGACAGCATATGCCGATCGAAGTCAACGCTATCGACCTGGCCGCGCACCGCCCGCACGCCCTTGAGCGTTCCGGCCAGCGGAACACAGACAAACCGCGGGTCGACGAGCCCACCGGCCACATCCGCGAGCAAAGGCGTGTACTGCAGGTAATCGACCGGTGAAACAATGGTCACCCTCACATCCGAGGCACCCGCCCTGTCTAGCCGTCGGACCAGTCGGCGCGCGCACTCGAAACCGGCGAACCCGCTGCCAACGATCACAACCGAGGTGGTCGGTTCCGCCTTCTGCGGTTGACGGTGAACTGGGACCGCCTCCATATCTCTTCTCCTGTCTGGTATTCGGGTATCCACCTGGTGTCGGGGATCGATCGCATGAGGTCTGCTGTTCCTTGGCCGGCCACGGAGTCCTCGACTGCGGCGTGGTAGACGGCTGTGGAGATCTCCAGCACGAGCATCGCCCGGGCCTGGGCCTTCTGTCATCACTCTTCAGCACGATTCACCCGGGTGATTTCGCGCAAGCTGCGATCTGTTGCATCGAATGCATTGAGTGACGCCCGCTTCAAGGGATTCTCCGCGGCGCCCTGCCGTGCGGTGAATCGTGCGCTCGCGGCACAGGATGCGCGACTAATACGGCTTGGCGACGGGCCGGGCGGAGGGACTCATTGGGTCGGGGGTCGCAATTGCGCCGCGCCGAAGGACACACCGAAGCGCTCGCACCACAGAACTACGCTGCCGAGCGCGCCGGTGTCGGCACCGTTGGGCACGGCGTAATCGGCGTTACCGCGGTTGGCGCGTAGGCTCCCGAGGTCTATGTGCTTGCAATGCCCAAACTTTCGCCATGGAAATCTGGCATCGTCGACCGGTGCATCGCTGAGCCATACGCGCAGTCGTGGTCCCAAAATGGTATGCAGATTTTCCAGCCGCAGAATCTGCGCCCCGTCGCCTAGGGTTAGCAGGCGCGCAACCCCGCTGGTTCGGTGGATGTGGCCCGTGAACTCGCCGCAGTGGGTCGTCTGCGCTCCAGGCGGCAGAGGTTCATCGGCGGTGGTCCTGGTCAACAACTTCCACGGTTGCAGCCACCACAGGGCCACCGGGACTCCGATGATGGCAATCGCTAGTCGAGCGACGCGATGCGGCACCAACCATTCCTGCCACCACCGAGCCCGCGTCGGCCGAATTAGTTCGTCCATCAGTTCAGATCGTCGCGGGCTATGAGCCGGCGCGCCGCTTCGGTGATCGAGCCGGACAGCGACGGATAGATCGCAAGCGTCCGGGCCAAATCGTCGACCGTGATCCGGTTTTGAACAGCCATCGCGATCGGCAATATCAATTCCGAAGCGATCGGCGCGACCACCACGCCCCCGATTATCACGCCGCTGTCCTGCCGGCAAAATAGTTTGACGAAGCCCTGGCGCAGCTCCGACATTTTCGCTCGTGCGTTGGTTTTCAACGGCAGCATGATGCTGCGGGCCTGAATCGAGCCGTCGTCGATCGCGGTCTGCGAGACGCCGACCGTCGCGACTTCTGGGTGCGTGAACACCGTCGCCGCGACGGTGCGCAGCCGGAGCGGATTAACGGCTTCACCAAGCGCGTGATACATCGCGATCCGGCCCTGCATGGCGGCAACCGAGGCTAACGGCAGAACACCAGTGCAGTCCCCCGCCGCGTAAATGCCCGCGACCGATGTCCGCGACACCCGGTCGACGGCAATGTAATTACCGGGGCCGAGTTCGATGCCCGCGCGCTGTAAACCCAGCCGGCCGGTGTTGGGCACTGACCCAAGTGTCATCAATGCGTGGCTGCCCTCTACGGTGCGGCCGTCAGTCATTGTCAGTAGCACCCCGTCGCCGGTCCGCCTGACGGATTGCGCCCGGGCGTTTTTGATCAGTTTGACGCCGCGTTGGGCGAACGATTCCTCGAGCACCTGCGCGGCGTCGGCGTCCTCGTACGGCAACACTCGGTCGCGGCTGGCCACCACCGTTACGGTCACGCCCAGTTCGATGTAGGCGTTGGCGAATTCGGTGCCGGTCACCCCGCATCCCACCACGATGAGGTGATCAGGCAACGAATCCAGGTCGTAGAGCTGGCGCCAGGTCAGGATGCGCTCGCCGTCGGGATGCGCCGACGGCAGGACCCGGGGGCTCGCGCCGGTGGCGATCAACACCACGTCGGCATCGCGGATCGTGGTGCTGCCGTCGCGCGCGCTCACCTTGACGCGGTGCCGGGCCAGACCGGGAGCCGCATCAACCAGCTCGCCGCGGCCCGCGATCAACTCGACACCCAAGCTCAGCAGCTGGGCGGTGATATCCACCGATTGCTCGGTAGCGAGCATCTTGATCCGCTGGTGGATCTCCGCCAAACAGATCTTGGCGTCGTCAATGTGGATGTCGAAACCCAGGCGGGTTGCCCGTCGCAGTTCAGTGCGCAGCCCCGTGGAGGTAATAAAGGTCTTCGACGGCACGCAGTCGCACAGCACCGCGGCGCCGCCCACCCCGTCGGAATCGACGACGGTGACGCGGGCTACGGCCGGATCTCGTGCAGCTGCAACCAATGCCGCCTCGTAGCCGGCCGGGCCGCCGCCGAGGATCACAACACGGGTCACCACAGGTGAAATTTCACCGACGGGCCGGACGACGGGTCATCAGAGACGCCATTCCCCACCGGCGCTGGTGTCTTCGTCGCCGATGATATGCATGGCGGCCTCCTCAGCCGAGGCAGCGCCGCCGTCAATACCGACGTCGTGGGCAAGGTAATCCGCACCAGGATCCGTGGGGTCGACGTCGAACGCGACGAGCCGACCTGCGCGCATGTCGCCGACCTGATCGTCGATTGGCTCCCCATCGCTGTCGGCGCTATCACCGATTCCGTCGCCATCCCACTGATCGGTCACTTCGGGCACCTCACGGGCCAGTCGGCGCGCCAGGCTTTCATGGGTCCGCGCTTCCCTCGCGGTGAGACCCCACGCTCGCAGTTCACGGGGCCGTTCCGGGGGTGAGTAGCCCTCGTCGAGGTCGATGCCAGTCTCTTCTGAGTCCAGGCTTTCTTCTGGTTCGAGGAGATGGGCCTGCACATCGTCGAATTCAGAAATCCCCATCGGTGCCCTCTCCATTCCGTATCTGCCAGGTCTTATTGCGCTGGCGGGTCCGCTGCTGTGCCGAGACAACGGCACACACCTGCGCAGCTGAAGATGTTCTGATCATGACGCGCAGAGGGGTGAACTGTCGTCGCCCACCTCCGCCACTCACCCGGGTGATCGACGGCAGACGAATCGTCAAGACCGGTGGAGCGGGCCGGCAAGTTCACCGCAGCAGTCGATGCACGACCCGGTTGGTGTTGAGTTTGTGGATGGCGTTCACGACCACGTGCCGCTCACCCGGATGAATTGCCCCGTCGGGTGATGACCACTCACCCCGCGGCGGTGGACCCTGGCACCGGAATGACAACCGGAGGTGTTGTGGACGCAAGAAAATGCCGTACCCGCGGCCAGGGCCGCGTGATTCGGGGATCGGCCATGGAAGAAACGCGCCTGAACGCAGGCGCGGCCAAGGCAGCGCATGTACAGCGGCCGGAAGAAGACGATGCACTGACCGGCGCCGCCGCATCCAGACGCTCGCGCTTTTGGTCCCCGCGTTCCTCGGGTGCCCGGACCGTTCTCCCGCACCGGTCCCCCCCCGGTTCGGTCGTGCCTGACTCGGGCAAGCGATGGCCAGTATCTAGGCGTGCCACTGCTTTTCGCGAGGGAGGGAACGTAGCGTGGGCCGCGTACGCGCCGAATGTACAAAGGCGCCAGACGTCCCGCTGACCGCTCAATTTGAAAGCGCCGTCGTCCCGCTCCTTGAACCCCTGTATCGGCAAGCTCTCCGGATGACCTCCAACCGAGTGGACGCGGAGGATCTGGTGCAAGAAACAATGCTCCATGCTTATGCCGGTTTCCGCGCGTTCGAGCCAGGCACAAACCTCGAAGCATGGCTGCGGCGGATCATGACCAACACCCATATCAACGGCTATAGGAGGCAAAAGCGCCGTCCCGCGCAACATCCGAGTGGTGAGATCACCGATCGACAGCTAGCGGCCAGTGCCCCACACACGCGCGGGGGCCTCCGGTCGGCCGAAGACCAGGCCCTCGAACTGCTGCCAGACCCCGACCTCAAGGCGGCAATGATGGGGCTGCCCGAGCAGTTTCGCATCGTCGTGTACTTTGCCGACATTGCCGGATACTCCTACAAGGAGATCGCCGCCATGACCGACTCCCGGCAAGGGACCGTAAGTTCGAGGCTGAACCGCGGTCGAAAACAATTGCGCGAATTGCTATTCGACTCCGCAGTCGACCATGCTCCGAGAACGACCGACAACGCGTCAGTCAGAGGCAACCAACAGCATCCGGCAGGCGCTGATCACGACGGTTCCGGGGCGGCATCGACGGTGAAAGGCAAGGCTGATCCTGCATGTTCGCTACATGGTCCCCTCGGGGCGCTGACAGCCGTTTGCACGGACCCGCGTCGAGAACGATCCGGGCATCGTCGTCGAGTTCATGTGATCGGGCGGGAGATCAAGGGACGTGATGGATAAAGCGAGAGCTCAGTCCCCGCATACGGTTACCCCGTCGTTGCCCTGGAGCATCGGCCTGATGCTACCGGCACCGGAACATCTGGCGTTCTATGCCGGCGTCGGTGCGATGGCCCTGTTCGGGATCATGGAATGGCCCGTCGTCGCTGCGTTGGTGGTGGGCCACACGCTTGTCAACGCGCAGCACAACAAGGTTCTTCAATCACTTGGTGAAGCATTGGAAGAAGCCTAGTTGCAATAGATTACGAGCCTGCGTTTGCGGTCTTCCGTGACCGAAAGGCCTCACGCTCGCAGGATCGAAACAGCGACCACGCTAGTAATGAATCCGAATAACAGGTGAAGCCCGAGCGCGATCGGCACGGGATTTACCTTCGCGACGCCCCGTGCACCAACATGGATCGCGCCGATGCCAACATAATTTATGAGCCACAGCGCCACGCCGGCCACCAGACCAGTCGCGAGGTACGCGTGCGTGAAATCCTGCGCGAGAAGGACGATAGCGATGCCGAATACGGCCGAGAGTAGGACGTGGAGGGCGACGCCGACGAGGGTGGCCACTCCAAACATCCTAGTGTGGGCGCGCCTTGGGCCCAGAATGAGGCCGCCGATGCTGTTGGGCAGCGCCCACAAACCCCGCCCACTCGCCGCACCGTAGGCCATGCCTAGCGCGGCGATTGCGAGTCCGCCGACAATGCCACCAATGACGCCAGCGACGTAGCCGGTCACAGTTCCCTCCTTGTTGTTCGATCAAATCCAGGACCCACCCGAGGGGGACATCTGATCGGTCTCCTAGCTGAGTGACAGTTACAGAGCCGCAAAGTATTCAGCGTTGAAGCGTCCGCGACCAGGACGCCGCGAATTTGGACACCCCGTCGTGTTCAAGTACGGCGAACACATTGGGCAGATCGACACCGACCGTCGTCAGCCGGTCGAACACTTCCCGCGCGTGCACCGCCTGGCCCGCCATGGTTTCACCGGCGATGACGCCGTGGTCGGCCACCGCCTCCAGCGTCGGTTCAGGAATGGTGCTGACCGTGTTTGGTGCCACGAGTTCCGTGACGTACATCGTGTCAGGGTAAGCGGCGTTTTTTACACCCGTGGAGGCCCACAACGGCCGTTGCACGCGAGCACCCGCGGCGCGCAGCGCGGCGAAGCGAGGCTCGGCTTCGAAGACCTGCTGGTAGGCCGCGTAGGCCAATCGCGCGTTGGCAATGCCCGCCTGTCCTCGCAGTCTGAGCGCCTCATCGGTGCCGATCACCTCGAGTCGCTTGTCGACTTCGGTGTCCACTCTGGATACGAACAGCGATGCCACAGAGTGGATTTGAGATATGTCAACGCCCGCCTGGCTGGCGGCTTCGACACCGGCCAGATAGGCGTTCATCACGGCTCGATGCCGTTGGACAGAAAAGATCAGCGTGACGTTGACTGAGACACCTTTGGCCAGCGCGGCGGTGATCGCCGGCAGCCCCGCTGTGGTCGCCGGTATTTTGATGAACACGTTGGGCCGGTCGACGACCTTGGCCAGCTCGACGGCCTGAGTGACTGTTGCATCGGTGTCGTTCGCCAGCGACGGGTCGACCTCAATGGAAACTCTCCCGTCGACGCCGTCGGACGCCTCCCACTGCGGGCGGAGCACATCGCAGGCCGCCCGAACGTCGTCGGTGATCGCCGTGCGGACTGCGGTATCGATATCGGTACCGCGGCCCGTGAGCTCGGCAATCTGGCCATCGTAGGCGCGCCCGTGTGTCAGTGCGCGCTCAAAGGTGGACGGGTTAGTGGTCACGCCGACAACGCTTCTCGTGTCGATCAACTGCCGCAGCTTGCCGGACTGCAGCAGGCTGCGCGACAAGTCATCCAGCCAGACCGATACCCCCGCCAGTGATAGTGCAGCCAGATTCGGGTTCTGAGTCATCCCGTCACCGCCGCTCGCCGGGGGCCGAGTCGCGGTAGAACCCATCCCACACCACATACGGCCCGATAGAGCACCAACGGCGCGTACGCACTCAGCAGCACCTGCCAATCAGGCGGAGTTACCGAGCCCACGTCGCTATTGAGTCGGCTCGGCATGTTCCGGCGTGACTGCCCCCGCGCCGCCCGCACCGTCACCGCGGTTGGGCAACGCCCACTCCGGGCGGACGTAGTGGCAGGTGTAGCCGGATGGATACCGCTGCAGGTAGTTCTGGTGCTCGGGTTCGGCTTCCCAAAACTCGCCGGCCGGGTTGACCTCGGTTACGACTGCGCCGGGCCAGCGGCCTGATGCTTCGACGTCGGCAATGGTGCGCACTGCGATTTGCTTCTGCTCGTCGTCCAGATAGAAAATCGCTGACCGGTAGCTGGTTCCGACATCGTTGCCTTGACGGTTCTTCGTGGTCGGGTCGTGGATCTGGAAGAAGAATTCCAGCAGTGCCCGGTAATCGGTCTCGTCTGGGTCGTAGGTGATTTCAAGTGCCTCCGCGTGGCCGGGGTGATTGCGGTAGGTGGGATGCGTGTTGCTGCCACCGGTGTAGCCGACCCGGGTGGATACCACACCGGGCTGCTTGCGGAACAGGTCCTCCATGCCCCAAAAGCAGCCGCCGGCAAGAACGGCGATCTTATTGTCAGTCATGATTTCTGCTCGCCGACGCTTTGGTGTTGCTCCGATCCATCCTGTGTGAACAAGTGCAGATATTGCCCATAACCCTCGGCTTCCAGGTCGTCGCGGTGGATGAATCGCAGAGATGCCGAGTTGATGCAGTAGCGCAACCCGCCCGCTTCTGCAGGGCCATCCGGGAATACGTGGCCCAGATGGCTGTCCGCGTGGGCTGATCGCACCTCGACTCGATCCATGAAGTGGCTGCGGTCGTGCTTCTCAACAAGGCTGTCCGCGTCGATGGGCTGGGTGAAGCTGGGCCAGCCGCTTCCACTGTCGAATTTGTTCACCGAGGCGAAAAGCGGTTCGCCAGAAACAATGTCAACGTAGATGCCGGGTTCATGGTTGTCGCAGTACTCGCCGGTGAACGGAAGCTCCGTGCCGCTCTCCTGGGTGATGCGGTATTGCTCGGGGGTTAGCGCGTCAACCGCGGCGCGGTTCTTGCTGTAATTGTGTGACACTCGATCTCCTTCGTTCACGCAGCCTTGGTGTGCTGCGCTTTGTATTTCGTCCCGTCCAGCGTCGTTGCCGGGTTAGTTGCGGCCCGCCATGATGCCGCCGTCGACGTTGAGAATCGCGCCGGTGACCCAACTGGCCTCATCAGAGAGCAGGTACGTCACGGCGTTGGCGACGTCGGCGGGGGTGCCGACGCGTCCCAGGGGGTGAAGCGGCGCAAAAGTGTCAAGCGTGGCGTCGATCTCGTCCTTCGGGATGAAGCCCTCGTAGAGGGGAGTCTTCACGACGGCCGGTGCCACCGCGTTGACGCGGATCTTGTGCTCGGCAAGCTCGATCGCGAGGTTGTGGGTCAGCGCGTGCAGCCCGGCTTTTTGCATCGAGTACACCGACGACGGCGTCAGAGCAATCGCCTGATGTGCCCACATGCTGCCGATGTTGACGATGGAGCCACCCTCCCCGCGGGCGATCATGCCCTCAACGACTGTCTGCGTCAGGAAGAACAAGGCATAGTTGAGCTCCATGTACGAGTCATAGGTCAACGCGTCGTACTCGAGAAACGGCTTGGGAACAAAGAATCCAGCCGCATTGACCAACAACGTCGCATCGCCGTGGTGCTCGGAGACCACGCGCTGAACGTCGCCGACCGCGCTCCGATCGGTCAACTCAGCGGTGATCCCCCAGGCCTGACCACCCCCAGCGGTCAGTTCGGCCACGGTGTCATCAACGCGGTCCTTAGACCGGCCGACGATCACCGCACTGCCGCCGTGCCGCACGATATCCACGGCGACCTGCCGCCCCATACCGGCACTGCCCCCGAGGACGATGACCTTCTTGGAATCGAAGTGCATGGTGAGACCTTTCTGCTGTTCATTCTCGGCGACTCCTGCTGGGCCCTTTACCCGGCAAGAACAGTTGTAGCCCTGGCGATTACACCCGGCGCAATGCGTGTCTACCTCTAACTGGTATCAATCTGCTGCCCGGCGGGGTGAGCTGTCATCACCCCGGCGTTGTTTCACCCGGGTGAGTTCTGGCGCGGCGCGAGATCAACTGCTGACACCGCAATACCGTGACGGCGTTCGCCGTCGATCACCGCGTGAGGGGCGAAGCTTCGCGAAATTAACCCGGGCGATCAGGGGACGAGAGCTTCGCGCTTCGGTGAGGAGCCAGCGCCCAGTTGAGAACCGGTGCAGCCGGTGCTGGCGAGTCATGACTGTATTGACGGAAGCGGGTTGTAATGCTCAGAAACAAAGACCGGGAAGTAAAGTGGCTGCGAATACGTTTAGCCGGCGGTTGCGATTACACGCGGCGACAGGCGACGTTGGAGCGTATGCCTAAAGGCAACCACCGATGTGACGACGTGTACACGAGATGGCGGCGGGCGCAGGTTAATTACTCGGTGCCGTGATTGTTCACAGCCTTGGGGCGACAATGAAGGAGTGTCAACCATGTACAGCGCAGATGAAGAAGTGGTGCTGATCACCGAGGCCACGGCCTTGCCAGGCAGAGGAGACGACTTGCGGCGTGCGCTTGCTGAGCTAATCCCGCAGTCGCTGGCCGAAGGAGACGTGAGCACCTTCCGGCTCCACGAAGACCGAGATCAGCCAGGACATTTCACACTTTATCAGCGATTCCGAAACCAGCACGGTGTCGACCTCCACGTCCAGACCGAACACTTCGCGCTCAGCGTGGGAGCGTTGGCCCAGTTCGCTGAAGGCGGCGAGGCCCAGGTCACCTTCTACCATGTATTGAGTCGCTAAGCCCCTGCGCCTCCCGCGCTCTGGGTCATACCACCCATCGGAAGCGGGGCCCCCGGTCTATGGTCCGGGGCGACCCCCCTGCGACAGCTAAAGGCCGCGCCTTGTCCAGATTGTTCAGCGCAGGGCCGCACCGCTGTGGTATTCGGGACTACTGCGATCCCGGCGCCGGTGCGCAGGCCGGCTCTGGCAAATCCAAATCGGCTTTGCTCAGTCGGTAGATTTCAAGGGGTAAGTTGTAGTACTTGTCCGTCTCACCGACCCATTCCATGCCCACTCGCCGCGCCGTAGCCACCCCGCGATGATTGCCTGGCCGCACGACTGCGAAGACCTCACTGACACCAACATTTGTGAATGCTTGATGAGCCACCGCATGACCGGCTTCCGCGCCATAGCCGCGACCCCACAGCGTCGGTGCGACCTGCCATCCGATCTCAAGATCGGTGCGGCCAGGTGGAAGCGGAAGCAGTGCCACTCCCCCGATCAGGTCGCCAGAGTCTCTATCGGTAATCGCCCATCGGCCCAGGGGCAGGCCGGTCGCGTCGCTTTCGGCGATCCATGCGCCCAAGAGTTGACGCATGTGCGCGTCGTCGGTGATCAAGGGCAGCGCCGGACACAGCCAACGCGAAACCTCCGCGTCCCCGTATATCCCATAGGCGGCGGTGTCGTCGTCGAGCTGCCAAGGGCGCAACAAGAGCCGGGTCGTCAGGATGCGGCGCGTGTCAGGGTCCCATTCGACGTGACGATGCTCAGTCATTTCCGCCTCCTGGGTTTGTCATACACGTACTGGGGCAAGTCACCCAATTCTAGGCCCCGCCAAGGGCGAATACTTGCGGCCGGCGGCCGGCGGTAGCGTCTGGGGCACACGCCCCACTCCGGGACATCATGAAGTACCCAGAGGTATAGCAACAGAGTGATCGGACCGGCTGTCGGGCGACCGCGTGATTCACGGTGTCGGTGCCGCTCACGCGTTGAGCAGCCGCTCACCGATCACCCGTTCGGCCCGCAGTCTCGCGATCTCGTCCGCGGACAGGCCCAACCCGCCCAGGATGTCGTCGTTGTGCTGGCCCAGCGTCGGCGGGGCGGCGCGGTGGTGGCGGGGCGGTCCGGGGGTGATGCGAAACGGCCAGCCGGGAAAGCGGTGCGGCCCGGTGATCGGGTGGACCAGCTCCTCGTAGTAGCCGCGCGCGTCGAGCTGGGCCCCGATCAGCTCGCCGTCGTACATCTGATCGCCGGTGATCACGCGTTCCGCCGGGATGCCCTGTGCACGCAGGGTTTCCACGATGTCGGCGGCGGTCTGGGTGCGGGTCCACGCGGCGACCATCTCGTCGAACACGTCGTGGTCGAGCCGCCCCTCGTCGGGCAGCGACAACGCCACCCACACCCCGTCGACACTGGTCGGATACACGCCCTGCAGGTAGCCGCGCCGCCTGTTGCCCTCCCGCGGACGCACGACGCCGGTCATCGAGTACTCGATCACCGGTTCCGCGGTCACGCAGGCGGCAACCTCGATCTGGGCGATCTCGATCAGCTGACCCGTACCGGTGCGGCTCCTGTGCTCCAAGGCGCCCAGCAGCGCGACCCCCGCGTGCACGCCGACGATGGGATCGGCGGGGCCCTGCGGGTTGCATGGCGGACCGTCGGGGTAACCGGTCACGGCCGACATTCCCGAGGTCTGCTCGAAGTTCAGCGCCCACCCGACGTAGTCGCGCCACGGGCCCCGCAGGCCGTATCCCGGCATCCGCACAACGATCACGTCAGGGTTCAGCGCCACCAGCGCCTCGTAGTCCAGGCCGAACTGCTCGACCACCCGGGGCGAGAAGTTCTCCACCACCACATCGGCCTCCGCGGCCAGCCGCCGGGCGATGCCGAGGCCCCGCTCGGAGGTCAGGTCGAGGGTGAGGTCGCGCTTGTTGAGGTTGGTGCCCTGCCAGATGGGGCTGCGTTCATACCAGTCGTCGCCCTCGTAGGCGAAGGCGCCGGAGTAGCGGTGTCCGTCCGGCCGCTGGATCGACTCGACCTTGACGATGTCGGCGCCGAACGCGCCCAGGTAGCAGGTCAGGTAGGCCCCGGCCCAGAACGTGGTCAGGTCGAGGACGCGCAGGCCGGAAAAGGGCAGCGGCCCCTCGGTCCTGTTAAGCGAGCGCGCCGCGGTGGCCCACGGTTCGGGGCCCGTGCCCAGGTTAGGCGCCGGGCGGGGTTGCGGCACCGGGGTTTTCGCGAAACGGAACGGCGGCCCGGGCCGCTGGAACGACCAACCGGGCCCACCGGATTGCACGAAGAAACCGCGCTCGGCGTACTGCGGGCAGGTCGACACGGTGGCCCCGTCGTTGACCGGCGCGGCCGGAATGCGCAGGGCCTGAGCGAGTTCCACGATCTCGCCGACGGTCTGCTGGGCGAGCAACGGCTCCGCCTTGCGGAAGAATTCGTCGCGCTCCGGGCCGCCCATCATGATCGCGATCTGATGCTCGCCGTACTCGGGCAGGCCGAGCATGGCGCACACATCCAGCCAGTGCTGGCCCGTCAGGCAGTTGATGCCCACCCAGCCGTCGGCGGCCCGGACGACACCCAGCATGGGCGCCGACCGCAGGTTCGCGGGCAAGCCGAGGCCTTTCATGCGCTGTGCCATCAGCATCGGATAGGGCAGCGTCGACAGCAGTGCCTCGAGCTGGGAGACGTCGACCTCTCTGACCCGGCCGGCGGTCGGCAGCCGCAAGGCGGTCAGCGCGCCCAGCGCGCCGTAAACGCCTGCGACGTACTCGGAGATGCGGGCACCGACCTGCACCGGTGGGCGGTCCGGATCCCGGGCGCTGATCCATCCCGACGCCGCCTGCACGGTCAGGGGTGTGGCTTGCCGCTGCCGCCAGGGCCCGCACTGACCGAATCCAGAGATGCGCAGCAACACCAGGTTTGGGTTCAGCCGGCTCAGGGCGTCCGGGCCCAGCCCCCGGCGTTCCAACATTCCCGGACCGAGATCCTCGATGAGCACGTGCGCCGGCGCGATGAACTCGCGGGTCGCCGCCAGATCACCCGGCTCGGCCAGGTCCAGGGTGGCGCCGCGCTTTCCGGCGTTGAGGTACTCGAACAGTCCGGAGCGCTGCGGGTCGCAGACTCCGCCCGGGAACGGACCCCAGCGGCGCAACGAATCTCCGGCGGGCGGCTCTATCTTGGTGACCTCGGCACCGAGGTCGACGAAAAGCTTTGCGGCGTAAGGACCTGAGATCTCGTTGGCGAGTTCGACGACGTGGAGCCCGGTGAGGGGTCCCGTCATGCCGGGATCCCGATGGCCTTCACCTCCATGTACTGGTGCAGCCCGGTGATACCGCCGCTTTCCCGGCCGAACCCGCTCAGCTTGAAGCCGCCGAACGGCGCATCGCCCGGCCCGACGCCGTTGACCGCGACCTGACCGGTGCGCATGCGCCGGGCGACCGCGACGGCCCGGTCCACGTCGGTGCCCCACACGGCGCCGGAAAGCCCGTAGCACGAGTTGTTCGCGATCGCGACGGCGTCGTCGTCGTCGCGGTAGCGCAGCACCGACAGCACGGGCCCGAACACTTCCTCCTGCGCGATCGTCGAATCCGGTTGCACACCAGTGAGAATCGTCGGTTCGAAGTAGTAGCCGACATCCAGGCCGGCCGGACGGCCGCCGCCGGTCGCCAGCTTCGCTCCGTCGTTGACCGCACCGTCGACGTGCGCTTGCACACGCTCGCGTTGCGCCGCGCTGATGAGCGGCCCCATCTCCACCGCCGGGTCCGTGGGGTCGCCGACCTTGACGTCGCGGGCGAGCGCGACGAGCCGGTCCACGACGTCGTCGTGCAACGAATCGGGAAGCAGCAGCCGGCTGTGCAGGATGCAGGCCTGCCCGGCATGCAGCGAGCAGCAATCGAACAGCATCTGCCGCAGTATGTCGTCGGTCACCTGCGTGTCATCGAGGATGATGCTCGCCGACTTCCCGCCGCATTCCAGCAACAGCCGCTTCATGGCGTCACCCGCGGCCCGCATGACCTCGCACCCGACGGCGGAACTGCCGGTGAAGCTGATCATGTCGATGCGCGGATCCGTCGTGAGCAGCTTGGCGGCCTCGAGGCCCGACGGCGTGACGACGTTGACGACGCCCGGCGGGATGTCGGTCTCCTCGTCGATGATGCGCGCCAGCGCGAGGCCCGCCAGCGGCGTCAGCGGTGAGGGCTTGAGCACGACGGTGTTGCCCGCGGCCAGGGCGTTGTTCACCTTCATCACGTTGAGACAGTGCGGGAAGTTCCACGGCGTCAGGATCGATACGACACCGAGCGGCTCGCGGCGCAACAACGTCGTTCCGGCACCGATCCCGGTGACCGGCTCGTCGACCAGCTTCGTCGCGAGCTGGGCCGCATGCATCGACATGTAGCCGGCGCCGTCGATTTGCATCATGCGTTCGTTGGTGACGCAGCCCCATTCGACCTGTGACAGCGCGAAGATCTCGTCGGCGTGCTTGAGCAGGGCCGCACCGAGCTGATTGAGGCAGCCGGCCCGCTCGTCGGGGCCCATCCGGCCCCACGCCCCGCTGTCGAACGCCCGCCGCGCGGCGTCGATCGCCGCGCCGACCTGGGCGACGCTCGCGTCCGGGGCGGTGCCGATGGATTCCTCGGTGGCCGGGTTGATGTCGTCGTAGCGACCGTCCTCCGGCTCGACCCATCTGCCGTCGATGTAGAGCTGATAGGTGTCGACAAGAGATCGCGGAGTTTGCAGCTCGGTCATGCGGTTCCTCACCCGAACGTCGGTCATCTAACCACTTGGTGTACACCCATGCCTCCGTGCCGTCAATCACTAACCACGCGAATTGCGTGCTATTTTCCGGTTTCGCGCCGGTATTGACACGGGTGGGCCGCGCGGGGTAGACACAAGGCCGCAAGACACATTACGTCAATGTGTCGGATCGTCTGCTCAGGGAGGCCGCCGTGCGGACCACTTTGCCCGCTTCTCTGTTGCACTCCCCCGACTTCTATGCCGGCGATCCGTACCCCGCGTACCGCGAGCTGCGCGCGACGGCGCCGGTGTGCTGGAACGACGTCACCAACTTCTGGGCGCTGTTGAAGTACGAGGACATCCGGTTCGTGTCCACCAACCCGGCCACGTTCACCTCCACCCGGGGCATCACCATTCCCGATCCGCAGATGGGGAACGCGGTGCAGGAAGGCAACCTCATCTTCACCGACCCGCCCCGGCACCGGCAGTTGCGCAAGCTGATCAACTCCGGGTTCACCCGGCGGCGGGTGGCCGTCCTGGAGCCCAAGATCCGCGAGATCGTGCGAGGGATCCTCGACGGCATCGAGCCGGATTCCGTGCACGAGTTCGCCGATGAGATCGCCGCTCCGCTGCCCACCCGAATGATCGCCGAGCTCATCGGCGCGCCCGCCGATGACTGGGAGCAGTTCCGGGCGTGGTCGGACGCGGCCACTGGAACGGCCGACCCGGAGATCGAACTCGACCCGATGGTCGCTATGGGGCAGCTGTACGAGTACTTCCAGAAGCTGATCGCCGCCAGGCGCGTGGACGCGCGCGACGACCTGTTGTCGGTGTTGGCCGGCGCGGAGATCGACGGGGTCCGGCTGACCGATGAAGACCTGCTGAATTTCGCCTACCTGCTGCTGGTGGCCGGCAACGAAACCACACGCAACCTGATCGCGCTGGGCACGCTAGCGTTGATCACGCACCCCGACCAATGCCGCCTGCTGGCCGACGATCCCGCGCTGATACCGGGCGCCGTCGAGGAAATGCTGCGGTGGACCAGCCCCGTCGTGCACATGGCGCGCACCGCGACGACCGACGTCGAGATCCGCGGCCAGCGGATCGCCGAGGGCGATGTGGTCGTGATGCTCTACGGCTCCGCCAACCGGGACGAGGAGATCTTCGGTGCCGACTCCGAGGAGTTCAAGGTGACCCGGCACCCGAATCCGCACATCGCGTTCGGGTGCGGCGAGCATTCCTGTGTCGGTGCGCAATTGGCCAGGCTGGAGGCGTGCGTGATGTTCGACGAGCTGCTGCGCCGCTTCCCCAAGCTCGAGCTGGCGGGTGGGGTGGACCGGATGCGCGCCACCATGGTTCCCGGGGTCAAGCGCATGCCGGTGCGGCTGGGGGCCTGAACCGATGGATTTGGAGTACTCGCCCGAGCAGGAGCGGCTGCGCGCCGAGATCCGCGCCGCGCTGGAACAGGTGATGACGCCCGAACGCAGCCTCGCGCTCAGCGCACGTATGGAGGGCGGCCCCGAAGTGCGCGAGTGCGTGCGGGCGCTGGCCGCGGCCGACCTGCTCGGCGTCGGTTGGCCCAAAAAGTATGGCGGACGCGGGTTCTCGGCGATCGAGCAGTTCATCTTCTCCGAAGAGGCGCAGCGGGTCAACGCCCCGATCCCGCTGGTGACGCTCAACACCGTTGGGCCGACCCTGATGCAGTGCGGCACCGAGGAACAGAAGCAGCAGTTCCTGCCCGCGATCCTCGACGGCAGTGTCGAGTTCGCGATCGGCTACTCCGAGCCCGGAGCGGGTAGCGACCTCGCCTCGCTGCGCACCACCGCGGTCCGCGACGGCGACGAATACGTGATCAACGGCCAGAAGATGTTCACCAGCGGCGCCGCCTACGCCGACTACATCTGGCTGGCCGCCCGCACCGATCCGAATGCCAAGAAGCACAAGGGCATTTCCATCCTGATCGTGCCCACCTCGTCGCCCGGGTTCTCCTGGCAGCCGCTGCACACGATGCCCGGCATCTCCACCTTCTACACGTTCTACGACGACGTGCGGGTCCCGGCCAGCGCGCTGGTGGGTGGTGAGAACCAGGGCTGGCAGCTGATCACCACCCAGTTGAACTTCGAGCGGGCGGCCCTCGGCAACCTCGGGGCGCTCGAGCCGCTGTTCGAGAAGACCCTGGAGTGGGCCGTCAGTACCGACCTCGACGGCGGCCGCGTCATCGACCAGCCGTGGGTGCAGCTCGCCCTGGCCCGGGTTGAGGCCCAAGTCGCCGCCTACAAACTGGTCAACCTTCGCATCAACGCCGCGATGACCAAAGGCGTGCTCAGCATGGGAGAAGCGTCGGCCGCCAAGGTGTTCGGCACCGAGCTGACCCAGCAGGTCGCCCGCCAGCTGCTTGAAGTGCTCGACCACAACGGGGTACGCCAGGGCACCGACGCACCGCTACGCGGCGCGCTGGAAACCGCATACCGATGGGCAGTCATCAATACGTTCGGTGGCGGCGCCAACGAAATCCAGCGTGACATCATTGCCATGGCCGGATTGGGCATGCCGCGAGCTCCCCGTGACCTTCGCGCCACCGCAACATAGGAGGACAGCCGTCAGTGACCGACACAGAAACCGTCAGCGCCAAGGTTAAGGCCCTCGTCGGCCGGCCGACCGGCGGCACCGGAAAGCCCTCGCTGGCCCCGGATCCAGTCAACCAGCCGATGATCCGGCACTGGGCGTACGCGATGGCCGACATGAACCCCGTCTACCTGGACCCGGAGTTCGCCGAGAAGTCGCGGTTCGGCGGCATCGTGTCGCCGCCGGTGATGCTGCAGACCTGGACGATGCCGTCACCGCTCCTGGAGGGCATCGGCGAGCGTGGTGGCGCACCCATCGAAATCAAAAGCAATCCAACGGCATTCCTCGACGAGGCCGGGTACACCAGCACGGTGGCGACCAACTCGGAGTTCGAGATCGAGCGCTACCCGCGACTGGGCGACGTCATCAGCGCGACGACGGTGTACGAATCGGTTTCCGAGGAGAAGAAGACGGCGCTGGGCACCGGCTTCTTCCTGACCTGGCTGACGACCTACACCGACCAGAACGGCGAGGTCCTGGGAAGGCAGCGATTCCGGGTGCTGCGATTCAGGCCGGAGCGCTGATGGCGACCCGCCTGGCGCCGGCCATTACCCCGGACACCGAGTTCTTCTGGAATGGATTGCGGGACAACAAGCTTCTGATCCAACGCTGCGGCGGATGCGGGCAGCTGCGCCACCCGCCGCGCCCGATGTGCCCGCACTGCCGTTCCCTGGACTGGGGCACCGTCGAGTCGTCGGGCCGCGGCACGGTCTACAGCTACGTGATGCCGCACGAGCCGAAGTTTCCGTTCTTCGAGTATCCCTACGTCGTCGTGCTGGTGGAACTCGAGGAGGGCGTGCGGCTGGTGTCCAACCTGACCGGCATCCACCCGGCCGACGTTACAACCGGGATGCCGGTCGAGGTGTACTACCAGAGCTTCGATAACGACCTGGTGCTGCACCAGTTCCGGCCGGCCACCTAGGCGGAACTCATGGACTTCACCTTCACCGAAGAGCAGGAGACCATCTCCAAGCTCGCCCGCGGCCTCCTCGAGCGACGCGCCACGCCAGAGCGCCTGACCGAGTTGGAAGCCGGCGACACCCGCTTCGACGAAGCACTGTGGAAAGAGCTGGCGGCCATCGACCTGCTGGGCACCGCGCTGCCGGAGTCGGTGGGCGGTAACGGCGGCGGCTTCGTCGAGCTCGGGGTACTGCTGGCCGAGGTGGGCTGGGCGGTGGCTCCGGTACCGGCCTGGGCGACGCTGGCGCTGGGGGCCGACCCCATCGCAAGGCACGGCAATCCCGAACAGCAGCAACGCTTTCTGCCGGGCGTCGTCGCCGGAAGCCGCATCCTGACCGCGGGTCTGGCCGAGCCGGGCCGCTCCGACGCGACGACTCCCGCCACCACCGCGCGACGCGACGGCGGCAATTGGCGGCTCGACGGCACCAAGGAGCTGGTTCCGGCCGCCCAACTCGCCGACACCGTGTTGATCCCGGCCGCCATGGACGGCGGTGAGGCCGGCCTGTTCCTGGTGGCGGCCGACGCCCACGGCGTCGAGATCCGGCCGGCGGCGACCACCAACCGCGAACCACACGCGGACGTGTATCTCGACGGCGCAACGGTTTCGGACGCCGACCTGATCGTCGGGACAGGCCTGCTCGAGTCGCTGCACACCCGCGCGCTGGTCGGGCTGTGCGCGATTCAGCTCGGCGTCGCGGAGCGAGCCCTGCGGATCGCGGCCGAATACACCACGGGCCGCGAGCAATTCGGCCGGCCCATCGGCAGCTTTCAGGCCGTGCAGCAGCGGATGGCCGACGCGTTCATCGACGTCGAAGCCATCCGGTGGACCACGTGGCACGCGGCGTGGCTGGTCGCGCACGGGCGGCCGGCCGGCCGCGCCGCGCGCATCGCGAAGTTTTGGGCCGCCGAGGCAGGGGCCCGCGTCGCCGCCACTGCCCAGCACGTCCATGGCGGCATCGGCATCGACGCCACCTATCCCCTGCACCGCTATTTCCTGTGGGCCAAGCACAACGAGCTCACGCTCGGCCCGGCTACCGCACAGCTGGCCCACCTCGGCGCAACGTATTCGGAAGGACATTGATGACGACCACCGCGAGCCGCACCACCACCCTGCGCTGGGCAGACATCTCCGTCGGGGACGGGGTCACCCCGCTCGAGATCCCCATCACCACAACGATGATCGTCGCTGGCGCGATCGCCACCCGCGACTTCATGCCCGTGCACCACGACCGCGACTACGCCAACAAGCAGGGCTCACCGAATCTGTTCATGAACATCCTCACCACCAACGGCTACTGCGTGCGGTTCCTCACCGACTGGGCCGGGCCGGAAGCGATGGTCAAGAAGCTGTCGATCCGCCTTGGCGTGCCGTGCTTTCCGGACGATCCCCTGCGCTTCACCGGCACCGTCACCGGCAAGACAGAAGGCACCGATGGGGAGAACTTCGTCGAGGTGACGTTCAAGGGCTCCAACAGCCTGGGCGATCACGTCTCGGGCACCGCGATCCTGAGCCTGCTCGACGGGACGGCCGCGTGAGCGGCTCGCTGCCCGGTGCCGCGGCCATCGTCGGGATCGGCCAGACCGAGTTCTCCAAGGAATCCGGCCGCAGCGAACTCCAATTGGCGTGCGAGGCGGTCAGCGCCGCGCTCGACGACGCCGGCCTGGCGCCCGGTGACGTCGACGGCATGGTCACGTTCACCATGGACTCCAGCGACGAGATCGACATCGCGCGCAACGTGGGGATCGGCGACCTGAGCTTCTTCTCCCGCGTCCACCACGGCGGGGGCGCCGCCGCCGGCACCGTGGTGCACGCCGCGATGGCCGTCGCGACGGGCGTCGCCGACGTCGTGGTGTGCTGGCGCGCCTTCAACGAGCGGTCCGGTTTCCGGTTCGGTGGCAGCGGACGCAGCATGGCAGAAACACCGTTGTTCATGGCGCACTACGCACCGTTCGGATTGCTGACTCCCGCAGCGTGGGTCGCGATGCACGCCCAGCGCTACATGTCGACGTACGGGGTCACCAACGAGGACTTCGGCCGCATCGCGGTCGTCGACCGCGCGCACGCGGCCCGCAATCCCGATGCCTGGTTCTACCAGCGCCCGATCACGCTGGAAGACCACCAGAATTCGCGTTGGATCGTCGAACCGGTGCTGCGCCTGCTGGATTGCTGTCAGGAAAGCGACGGCGGGGTCGCGCTCGTCGTCACCAGCGCCGAGCGTGCGCGCAACCTGCGCCAGCCGCCGGCGATCATCACCGCGGCGGCCCAGGGCGCGGCCGCCAACGGCGAGATGATGACCAGCTACTACCGCGACGACATCACCGGCCTGCCCGAGATGGGCGTGGTGGCCAACAGGCTGTGGCGCGACTCGGGGCTCAAGCCGCAAGACATCCAAACCGCGTTCATCTACGACCATTTCACGCCGTTCGTATTCACCCAGCTCGAAGAGCTCGGGTTCTGCGGGCGCGGCGAGGCGAAGGACTTCGCCACCGTCGAGCGGCTGTCGCTGGGTGGGGAGTTCCCGATCAACACCAACGGCGGCCTGCTCGGCGAGGCCTACATCCACGGCATGAACGGCATCACCGAGGGGGTGCGCCAGGTGCGCGGCACGTCCTACAACCAGGTCGACAACGTCGAACATGTCTTGGTCACCTCGGGCACCGGGGTACCCACCAGCGGGCTGATTCTGGCGCCGGCCAACTGAGGGAAACGATCATGCCGAAGCTCGCGCTGCTGACCGCCCACGGCGGGCCCATCGAGCTGGCCGAATTTCCGTTGTCCACCCCGGCGCCCGGGACGGCGGCGCTCAAGTTGCGGATGGCCGGCATCTGCGGGTCCGACTTGCACATCTTCCGCGGCGAACTGCCGCTGCCGTGCCCGTTCGCCATGGGTCACGAAATGGTCGGCGAGATAGCCGAACTCGGTGAGGGCCTGACCGCCGACGCGACCGGCAAGCCGCTGGCCGTCGGCGATCGCGTGGTGACACCGTACTTCTGGTTCTGCGGTCAATGCCACGCCTGCGCGCGAGGCCGGTCCTATGCGTGCCAGAACCTGATGGCCGGCGAATACCGGACGCACGATCAGGCGCCGCACTTCGTCGCGGCCTACGGGGAGTACTACTACACCAGCCGGCGCCAACCGCTGTACAAGGTGCCCGACGAGCTGCCCGACACGGCCGTCGCCCCGCTGAACTGCGCTCTGGCGCAGGTGCTTTTCGCGCTGCGGGATGTGCGGCTCGGTGACACGGTCGTCATCCAGGGCGCGGGTGGGCTGGGCATCAACGCCGCGGCCGTGGCCCGCACCGCGGGGGCCGCGGAGGTCATCGTCATCGACAAGATCACCGAACGACTCGACGTCGCCGCCGATTTCGGCGCCACCCACTGCATCGACGCGAGCGTGCTCTCGACCGCGCAAGTCACCGAGCAGGTCCACTGGCGCACCGACGGCATCGGCGCCGACTGGGTGCTCGAGGTCGTCGGTGTGCCGGGCGTCATCCCCGAGGGGATCGGGTTCCTCAACAACGGCGGCACGCTCCTCGAGGTGGGCAACGTCGGCATGGGGCGGACTTTCGAACTGGATCCGAGCGCGCTGGTCTACGGCAACAAATCCGTGCGCGGCGTCATGTTCTACGACCCCGTGACGCTGGCGATCGGCCTGAGCTTCCTGCAGCACACCAGCTTTCCGTTCGACCGCCTGATGCCCGATCCGTTCCATCTGGCCGACGTCAACGACGCCTTCGCCTCGGCCGACGCGGGGCTGGTGCCCCGGGGTGCGTTGGTGCCATGACGACTGAAGCTTCCGCATTGACACAGGCGGCCGATACGCGCGAGCTCATCGTGGAATCCGCATACGCCTGCTTTCGCAAGCAGGGGCTGCAGAAGGCGACGATCGTCGACATCGCCCGGACGGCCGGCGTGTCCCGCAGCACCATCTACGAGTACTTCAGCGACAAGGGCGCCATCATCGAGGCCTGCGCGGAACACGCTTCCGAGTGGTTCTATCGCGAGATGTCCCGAGCCATGGACCGGGGCGGCTCGCTCGAAGAAAAGTTAAGCCAGGCAGCCGTTTTCGTGACCCAGGCTCGGCGGTCCATCGCCTCCGAGAAGTACTTCGACGAGGATGCCGTCAGCCTGTTGCTGACCAAGGACGCCGCCGTGCTGCTGCGCGAATGCGTCGACTTCTTCGCGCCCTACCTGTCGGCCGCCCGCCTGACCGGCGAGGTGCGCAAGGACCTCGACGTCGAGGCCGCCGCGGAATGGTTTGCGCGCATCCTCTTCTCGCTGTTCAGCACGCCGTCCTCGATCCGGGACATGGACGATCCCGAGGTGGCGGCCGAGTTCGTGCGCGCGCATGTGGTGCGCGGTTTCGCGGGTGACCGCCCGCGGCGGCGTTGAGTGTGCGTCCAGGGCGGGAATGGTCGGCGTGTCGCCGCCGGGTGTTCACACTCAAAGCCGTGAGCGCACGGTCGATCGGTCTTGAACATCAACGGCGCTGTTCGGGCCACACGGTTTCGGCGACGTGAACCGGTCGGCCATGGCCGGGCAGCAGGTGTGCGACCGGTAGTTTTTCGAGACGCCTGCGGGTGGCGGCGGCGCTCGCCGGGTCGACGATCTCCGGTGTGTGCCAAACCTTGCCGCGAACGGTCAGCACGGCGTCGCCGGACAGCAGCGTTCGGGTCGTCGAATTCCACAGCGCGATGCTGTCGTCGGTGTGTCCGCCCGCGTTGATGACGGTCCAATCCGGCGCGCCGGGCAGCGGCTGGTCGTCGGCAAGGCCACCGCTTGGGGATTGCCCCGTCCAGCGCATGCCGGCCGGCGTGCCGTATCCCGCCACCCGGGCGCCGCTGAGCAGCCCCGCCACACCGATGCGATCGAGCGGCTGGTCGATCAGGGTGGGCCAGATACGTGCGGCGCGGGCCGGCGTCGGCGTGCGCGGCTTGGCTCCGCCCAGATAGGTAAGTGTGCGGGCGGGCAACCAGATTGGTGCGCGATAGCGGGCCGTCAGTTCCGCCGCGCCGGCGACATGATCGCTGTGCCCATGAGTCGCCACCACGGCATGCACGGTGCCGACATGACCCAGAACGGGCGCCAGATCGCTGGCGACCCGCGGCAGTCCGGCGTCGACGACCACCGCGCCGTCGCCGCCGTGCAGGACGTAACAGTTGAAGACCCAGCGCGAGACCCGGGTGATACCGAGATCGGGCATCTCCTCGATGACCAGGCTCATGGCCGGAAGGCTACGCCGCTCAGTGACCGCGCTGCGCCAGCGCGCGCAAGAAGAACGTCAGGTTGGCGGGCCGCTCGGCCAACCGGCGCATGAAGTAGCCGTACCACTGGGTGCCGAACGGCACGTAGACGCGGACGTGGTTGCCGGATGCGGCCAGCCGCCGCTGTTCGACCTCGCGGATGCCGTACAGCATCTGGTACTCGAAATCGGTTGCTCCCCGGCCAGATTCGCGTGCCAGCGCGGGCACCGCCTCGATGATCGCCGGGTCATGGGAGGCCACCATCGGGTAGCCCGAGCCGGCCATCAAGACCCGCAGGCAGCGCAGGTACGCATCGGTCACCGCGGCGGGATCGCGGTAGGCCACCGCGGCCGGTTCGTCGTAGGCGCCCTTGCACAGCCTGATCCGCGCCCCGGACGCCGCGAACTCCTCGCAGTCGTCGAGCGTGCGCCGGAGGTAGGCCTGCAAAGCCACGCCCAGCCAAGAGAATTCGCACCGCAGGTCGCGCACGATTGCCTGCGTCGAGTCCGTCGTTGTGTGGTCTTCGGCGTCCACCGTCACCCAGACGCCCGCCCGCTGCGCCGCTTGGCAGATCACGAAGGCGTTTTCCCGGGCGACCTTCTCACCGTTGCGATCCAGCGACTGTCCCAGGGCCGACAGCTTCAGCGACACCTCGAGCGGGCGGACGGCGGCGTTGTCGCCGAAGCGGGCCAGGTGGTCGATCAGGTCCAAATAGACGCGCACCGCCGCACCGGCGTCGTCGGCGGCGGTGACGTCCTCGCCCAGGTAGTCGACGCTGACATGGCGGCCCGAAGAGCGAAGGGCCGCAACGCTGTCCAGCGCGCTGTCGATCGTCTCGCCGGGCACGAAGCGGTGCACCACGCGACGGGTGACCGGCAGCCCTTCGGCGGCCCGGCGCAACCCCGGTCGCCGGCTGGCGGCCATGATCGCGGGCCGAATGGTGCTGGCGAACACGCCGCCCATCAGTCGGCCGCCATGTGCGGGTAGGTGTGGTGGGTCGCCGGGACGAACGTCTCCTTGATGGTGCGGGCCGACGTCCAGCGCAACAAGTTCAGCACCGACCCGGCCTTGTCGTTCGTCCCCGAGCCGCGCGATCCCCCGAACGGCTGACGTCCGACGACCGCGCCGGTCGGCTTGTCGTTGACGTAGAAGTTCCCCGCGGCGAAGCGCAGGCGGTCCTGGGCGGCCAGCACGGCGTCGCGGTCGTCGGCGATGACCGCGCCGGTCAGCGCGTACCGCGACCCGGTGTCGATCACGTCCAAGATCCGCTCGTAGTCGTCGTCGGGATAGACGTGCACCGACAGCAGCGGACCGAAATACTCGGTGGCAAACGCTTCGTCGGTCGGGTCATCGGAGAGCAACACCGTGGGGCGGACGAAATAGCCGACGCTGTCGTCGTATTCGCCGCCGACGGCGATGGTGACATGGGCCGCGCTCTTGGCTCGCTCGAGGGCGTCGACGTTCTTGATGAACGCACGCCGGTCGATCAGCGCGCCGCCGTAGTTGGTCAGGTCGGTGACGTCGCCGTAGCGCAGCGCAGCGGTCTGGCCCAGGAAGTCGTCGCCCATCCGACGCCACACCGAATGTGGGACGAACGCCCGCGACGCCGCCGAGCACTTCTGCCCCTGGTAGTCGAACGCGCCGCGAATGAGCGCGGTGCGCAGTACATCCGGCCGTGCCGAGGGGTGTGCCACCACGAAGTCTTTGCCACCGGTCTCGCCGATCAGCCGCGGATAGCTTTGGTAACGGCCGATATTGGCGCCGACCTGCTGCCAGAGGTGCTGGAAGGTGGCCGTCGACCCGGTGAAGTGGATGCCGGCGAGCCGCGGGTCGGCCAGGGCCACGTCGGAAACCGCGAAGCCGTCGCCGGTGACGAGGTTGATCACACCGGGCGGCAGCCCCGCGGCCTCGAGCAGCTGCATGGTCAGATAGGCGGACAGCGTCTGGGTGATCGACGGCTTCCACACGACGGCGTTGCCCATCAGCGCGGGCGCGGTCGGCAGGTTGCCGGCGATCGAGGTGAAGTTGAACGGCGTGATCGCGTAGACGAATCCGTCCAACGGGCGGTAGTCGCTGCGATTCCACTCCCCCGGTCCGCTGATCGGCTGCTGCGCCAGGATCTGACGCGCGAACGCCACGTTGAACCGCCAGAAGTCGATCTGTTCGCAGGGCGAGTCGATCTCGGCCTGGTAGACGGATTTGGATTGGCCCAGCATCGTCGCGGCGGCGATCTTCTCCCGCCACGGCCCGGCCAGCAGGTCGGCGGCGCGCAAGAAGACGGCCGCGCGCTCGTCGAACGGCATCGCCGCCCAGGCAGCTTTCGCGGCCATTGCGGCGTCGATCGCCGCCGCCGCGTCGGCGTGGACGGCGTTCGTCAGGGTGCCCAGCTTGGCGGCATGCCGGTGCGGCTGGACGACGTCGATGCGTTCACCGTCGCCCATCCGGTGCGTACCGCCGATGACGTGCGGGAGGTCGATGGGGTGATCGGCGAGGGCGGCCAATTCGGCGCGCAGCCGGGCGCGTTCCGGGGAGTGCGGCGCATAGTCGTGGACCGGCTCGTTGGCCGGCAGCGGCACCTGGGTTATCGCGTCCATGCTGCCAGGATCCTCGCCGCGGCTACCCGCGGAGTTAGCCGATCGGACAAGACTACGGCTGTACGGTAGTACGATCGGACAATGGCGGGTGTGGGGCTGGGTCAGCTGTTGCTCGCGCTGGACGCGACCCTGGTCCGCCTGGTGGACGCGCCGCGGGGCCTGGACCTTCCGGTGGGCTCGGCGGCGTTGATCGACAGTGACGACGTGCGGCTTGGGCTGGCGGCGGCCGCGAGCTCGGCCGACGTGTTCTTCCTGCTGGGCGTGGCCGACGACGAGGCGCTGCGATGGATGGACAAGCAGGCCCGCGAGCGCGTTCCGGTGGCGATCTTCGCCAAGGAGCCGTCCGCCGCGTTGGTGAGCGCGGCGGTCGGCACGGGGTCGGCGGTGGTCGCCGTCGAGCCGCGGGCCCGCTGGGAGCGGCTCTACCAGTTGGTCAACCACGTGCTGGAGCATCACGGGGACCGCGCCGACGCGGCGGAGGACTCGGGCACCGACCTGTTCGGTTTGGCGCAGTCGCTGGCCGACCGCATCCACGGCATGGTCAGCATCGAAAACGCCCAATCGCACGTGCTGGCCTATTCGGCATCCAACGACGAAGCCGACGAGCTGCGCCGCCTTTCCATCCTGGGGCGGGCGGGGCCGCCCGAGCATCTCGAATGGATCGGCCAGTGGGGCATTTTCGATGCGCTGCGGGCGAGCGATCAGGTGGTGCGCGTGGCCGAGCGTCCGGAGTTGGGGCTGCGGCCGCGGCTGGCCGTCGGGATCTACCAGCCCGCGGTGGATGCGCGGCGGCCCCCATCGTTCGCCGGCACGATCTGGGTGCAGCAGGGCGCGCAACCGCTGGCCGACGACGCCGAGGCGATGCTGCGCGGCGCGGCGGTACTGGCCTCGCGCATCATGGCGCGGTTGGCGGCCCGCCCCTCCACGCACGTGCGGCGGGTGCAACAGCTGTTGGGCCTGATCGACGGCGAGCCCGACGCGGCCGCCGTCGCACGCGAACTCGGCCTCGCCGCCGACGGCGACGCCGCGCTGATCGGCTGGGACGCAGCGGACACCCCAGCGGACAGCGCGCCCCGTCAGGCACGCTTGGCCGACGTAATGGCGCTGAGCGCCAGTGCTTTTCGGCGGGATGCCCAGATCGCCTCGCGTGGATCACGAATCTATGTGCTGCTGCCCCAGACGCAGACCCGCTCGGTCACCTCGTGGGTCCGCGGCACCATCGCGGCGATGCGCTCCGAGCTGGGGGTGCAGCTGCGGGCCGCCATCGCCGCCCCCGTCGCCGGCCTCGCCGGGGTCGCGGCCGCGCGCACCGAGCTGGACCGCGTACTGGACAGCGCTGCGCGCCATCCTATTTCGATTCCGCAGGTGACATCGCTGGCCGAGGCGCGTACCACCGTCTTGCTCGACGAGGTCCTCACCCTGGTCGGCCGCGAAGAACGATTGGTCGATCCGCGGATCGTCGAACTGCGCGCGCGAGAGCCGGTACTGGCCGAGACCCTGCGGGTGTATTTGGACAGCTTCGGCGACATCGCCGCCGCCGCGCAGTCGCTGCACGTGCATCCCAACACGGTCCGCTACCGCGTGCGGCGCATCGAGAAGTTGATGTCGACTTCGCTGGTCGATCCCGAGGTGCGGCTGCTGTTTTCGCTGGGATTGCGACTCCCGGGTGCACCGTGGCGGGAGGCGGTAACCTAACGTCCATGTCGAGCGCGTCCGTGGTGTCACTGCTGCGTGAACGCGCGGGTCTGCAGCCCGACGACGTCGCCTTCCGGTATACCGACTACGAACAGGATTGGGCCGGCGTTACCGAGACGTTGACGTGGGCGCAGCTGTACCAGCGCGCCCTGAACGTCGCGCACGAGCTCAAGCGGCACGGCGCCGTCGGGGACCGGGCCGTGATCCTCGCTCCCCAGGGCCTGGCCTACATCGTGGCGTTCCTGGGGGCGATGCAGGCCGGGCTGATCGCGGTGCCGCTGTCCGTGCCGGCGGCGGGCTCGCACGACGAACGGGTGAGCGCCGTCCTGGCCGACACCACGCCCACCGTCATCCTCACCACGTCCACGGCCGTCGAAGCCGTCACCGAGTACTTTCACCAGCCGGGATCGGCCCCGGCCATCGTCGAGGTCGACGCCCTGGATCTGGACGACGCCAGCGCGCCGAGCGTCCGGATCAGCGGCGCTCCCGAAACGGCGTACCTGCAGTACACGTCGGGCTCGACCCGGCTTCCCGCCGGGGTGATGATCTCGCACCGAAATCTTCAGGTGAACTTCCAGCAGCTGATGCTCGACTTGTTCCCGGACTCGAATGGCATGGCGCCACCCGAGACCACCATCGTGTCGTGGTTGCCCTTCTATCACGACATGGGCTTGATGCAAGGTGTCATCATCCCGATCCTGAGCGGTTACCCCTGCGAGTTCACCAGTCCGATCGCTTTCCTGCAGCGTCCGGCGAGGTGGATCCAAGCGCTGGCCAAACCCAGCCCCCGCTTCTCGGCGGGACCGAACTTCGCCTTGGAGCTGGCCCTCCGGAAGACAACCGACGCCGACATGGCCGGACTTGATCTCGGCAACGTGCTGGGCATCGTCAGCGGTGCCGAACGAATCCACCCCACCACCCTGGACCGGTTCTGCAATCGATTCGCCCCGTACAACTTTCGCGATCACATGATGCGCCCGTCCTACGGTCTGGCGGAGGCGACCGTCTATGTCGCCACCCGCAGTGTGAGAGGCGCACCAGCAGTCGTTCACTTCGAACCCGAGAAGCTGTCGGAGGGCAGCGCGGAACGTTGCTCAGCTGGGACCGGCGTACCGCTGCTCAGTTACGGCATGCCGAAGTCGCCGACGGTGCGGATCGTGGACCCCGACACGAGCATCGAACTTCCCGCCGGAACGGTCGGGGAAATCTGGGTGCACGGCGATAACGTCGCCGAGGGCTATTGGCGCAAGCCGGACGAAACGCAGGACACCTTCGCTGGAAAGCTGGCCGACACGTCGCCGGGCACACCCGAGGGGCCGTGGCTGCGCACCGGCGATCTCGGCTTCGTCTCCGAAGGAGAGATGTTCATCGTCGGCCGAATCAAGGACTTGCTGATCGTCTACGGGCGCAACCACTATCCCGAGGACATCGAGTCGACGGTCCAGGGGATCACCGGGGGCCGGGTTGCGGCGATCTCCGTCCCGGTGGACGAGACCGAAAAGCTGGTGACCATCATCGAATTGAAGCAGCGCGATGATTCCGACGAGGAGGCGCTACACCGGCTTGCCATCGTCAAAAACGATGTCACCGCAGCGATTTCGAGCGCGCACGGCCTCAATGTCGCCGACCTCGTCTTGGTGTCACCGGGGTCGATTCCCACCACGACGAGCGGCAAGATCCGGCGGGCCGCCTGCGTAGAGCAATACCGCCGGCAGCAGTTCACCCGGCTGGACGCCTGAACGGCGTTAGTTCCGGCTAGGGTTGCGCTTCGGCAAGGAAGCGGTCCACCACGTCGGGACCGGTGGAGTGCAGCGCGATGGACAACTCCAACAGCCTGTCCTTTACCTTCTTGGGCAGCAATTCGATGGACTTAGTGGTGGCGGAGTCGTATTTGGCCCCCGGGAAGCGTTGCAGCACAATGTCCTTCTGCGCTTCGGTGGTGTAGATCTCCAACAGCTTCATACCGGCGAAGGCATCCTTGGCCGAGTCGGCCATTCCGGCGCGCGCCAGCGCCTCGAGCCGTTCCTCGTTGATCCACACGTTGACCTTGATCTGCTTCTCGGCACCGCTCATGAGGTGGCTTCCTCCAACCGGTTCAGCGTGAACACCGGCAGCCTGTCCTTCAGGTAATCCTCGGTCACGAACGGCGAGCCCTGGCCGTATTTGGCGGCGGAGTCCAAGACCACCTCGAACACCTCGTGGCGCATGACCTGCTGGGTGGGCTTCACCTCGTCGGTGAGGATGCTACGGATCAGGCTGCCGCTGAAGCTTTGCGCCTGGGAGTCGTGACCGCACAACGCGGAGTTGGTCACCTCCCGGCATTCCGGGCAGTACCAGTTCTCCCGCAGGAACACCGGTTTGATGCCCAGCTCCGACCGGTGTTGCTGCAGCAGGTTCTGCGAGTCATACGGGTCGTAGAAGTCGCCGACGCCGGCGTGGTCGCGGCCGAACATGTGGTGCGTGCAGCCAAGATTCGTCCGCAGGATCGCGTGGAAGATCGCCTCGCGGGGCCCCGCGTACCGCATGTCCCACAGCGTGAAGGTCACCTTGTGCACGTCCTCGCGGAAGTACCCGCTCTTCCTCAGCTCGTCCTGCGCCAGCAGGATGGCCTCGTCGATGTAGTCCCCCACCCGCTTCTGCCCGATGATGGCGTTGACGAGCACGCCGGTGTTGAGGTTGTCGACGGGCATGTCTTCGTTCGCGGCCAGCCACGCCTGCTTCATCAGCGCCTCGTGGCCGGTGTGGGGGACGTTGCGGGTCTGGTGGGCGACGACGTGCTTCCAGTCCTTGTCTGCCAGCGCATCGCGGTGCTGCCTGGGCGTGAGCCAGAAGCTCTTGAAGGGCTCGTTGAACACCGGCTCGTTGATGAGCGTGACGTCACCGGCGATGAACCGGTTCGCGTACGCGAGCGCCTTCTTCACACCCGGGTGCCTGGGATCGGTTGTACCGTACGTCTTCTCGGCGAAGCGCTGCAGGTCGTACTCGTAGATCTCGGTGACGTCGAGGATCGCGATCGGTGCGCCGAGGTACTCCAGCACGACGCTGCCGCCCTCGTTGACCCCCAGCTTCTCGACCTCGTCGGACGACAGGTCGAACACGATCGGGATGCTCCACAGCGTTCCGTCCGGGAGCCGCAATTTGTCCAGGGTTCCATCGACCTCTTGCCGGCCCATGAAACCCGACAGTGGGGTGAAGAACCCGTAGGACAGGCTGATCACTTCGTGCGCGGTCGCCTTGGAAATCGGCACGCGCGGCAGGCCTTTGATCTGTCCGGCGGCGCCGTCCGTGGACACTCTTTCCACGATCGGTTTCCCGTTGTGACCGTGATAGTTCATCTCATGACCTCGCTTCGCGGTGTGGGTCGAACCCTCGGGCGGCAGCGGCGCGGGCGGGAATGACGCCCTCCTTCTCGAGATGCGAGACCACTTCCTCGGCCAGCGTGTCCGCCTCCTTCGTGCCACCCTCGAGCCGCAGCTCCGGGCTCAGCGGCGCTTCGTACGGATCGTCGATTCCGGTGAAACCCCGAATCTCACCGGCGCGAGCCTTCTTGTACAAGCCTTTCGGATCACGCTGCTCGCAAATCTCGATCGGCGTATCGACGAAGATCTCCAGGAAATCGCCCTCGGCGAGGGTGGCGCGAACCGCGTCGCGATCGTGCCGGTACGGGCTGATGAATGCCGTCAAGGTGATGACCCCGGCGTCGCAGAACAACTTCGCGACCGCGCCGAGGCGCCGGATGTTCTCCTCGCGGTCCTCGGCGGAAAACCCCAGACCGAACCGCTTCGCGAACTCGACTCCGTGGCGCTCTTCGAGGAGAGTCGGGCCCGCGTTGAGCCCGTGGCGGACGTTGTCGCCGTCCAGCAGGTAGCTCCGCACGCCGCGCTCGTACAGCTTCTGCTCGACGATGTTCGCGACCGTGCTCTTACCGCTGGCGCTCAGCCCGGTGAACCAGATAACGCAGCCCTTGTGGCCGTTGAGCCGTTCGCGCGCCTCGCGAGAGATCTGGTGGTCGTGCCAGGTGATGTTGTCGGACATCCTCAGCTCCTCGTCGGCTTTTCACGCCTCATCGGTACGTGGCCCGTGGTCCTCTCAACCGGCGCCCCGCCGCGCTCATTCCTGGCAACGCCCGTGCGCGGCATCGCCTACGAGTAAAACCGGACTTCGGCAAGTCTACAAGTTAAGATGGTCAGTTTAGGGTGGTTTTCGGGGTCGCGTTGCGGCACTCGGCGATCCGGGGCAGGGCCGGCGCCGGCACCCACCAGCCGGACGGTGGCGGCGCGTCGTGGATCGGGTAGTGCGTGGTCCGCGGCAGCGGCAGCTCGCCGTCGGCCGTGCGTTGGTACACGGTGGTCAACAGGCGGCGAACGGTCTCGGAGTGGCTGAACGTCAGCAACGCCACGTCGACCGCGAACAGGGACAGGTCGCCTCGGAAAGGAATCAGCCCGAGGTGGGTGTCGCGAGATGTCGCGCTTGCAACAGCTACGTCGTCGGCGAACTTGGCGCGGCGCGAGACGTAGACATGCTCAATCCCCATGTCCCGCAGCGATTGCCGGCGCTGCGGGTTGCTCGCGGTCGCAAAGGTCTCGCAATCCGCGGCCGGGGCGATCGCGATTCGCAGAGAGATCCGGCCACTTTTGCCCCCGCCGCGCGACGTTACGTTTCGCCGGATTCGCCGGATTCGACGGCCTTCGCGGGGTCCTCGATCACGGAATACGTCGGATCGATCATCGAGATGGGCCGGTTGCCGGTCTGGCGCGCCTTCCCGGTGATCCGCAATAGCTGGCCGGGCTGAATGTCGGCGCCCCCATGACCGGGACGGAACGTGACCGTCATTTCCCCGCTGTTGTCCCCGACGACCACCTGTCGGAAGGTGCGCCCGCGGTCGGTGACGTCCTCGACCTGGTTGACCCGCCCTTCGACGGTGGCCCGCTGCCCCGAGATCAGCCCGGCCACCAGGATGACCGAAGCCGGCCGCTCGGGGTGCTCGTAGGCGTCCACCTTCTCGTCCTCACCCTTGGACACCCACGCCTCGAGCTTGTCGATCTCCTGGGCGATCCGCTGCTCGAAGGTGTCGGGGTAGGCCTCCTTGATGCGCGATTCCACGTCGTAGGGCACGATCGTCGCCGCCGCATCGGGGATCAGGCTCACCGCGCTGGAGATCTTGTCCGCTGTGCGGTCGTGCAACAGCCGGCCCAGCAGCCGCCCGAACGTCCGGCGCGGCAGCAGCACCGTCACATTGGTGTGGGGTTGTTCCTCGCGCGCCTTGGCAACCAGCAGCTGCGCGGCCCGGATGATCCGGCGGTCCGGGCAGTCCACCACCCGCAGCGGGGTGTCGAGACCGAAGTGATCCCAGCGCTTTCGCAGTTGCGTGGCGTGGGCCGGGTCGACCATGAAGTGCACCGCGGTCAGCTCGTCGGCCCGTAATCCCCTGCCGTAGCGCAACGCTTCGATCACCGCCAGGTCGACCGAGTCGACGAACACGAACACCCGGTGTCGCGCGTACTTCACCAACTCCGGACGGTCGGTGCGGAACATCTCGAGAATGGCTGCCTCGGCCCGGTATTCGCGGTTGAGCCGCATCAGCATGAACACCAGCAGCGGGAAGACGACGACCACCAGCCACGCGCCCTCGGTGAATTTGGCCACCGCGAAGATGCCCACCACGATCGTCGACAGGATCGCCGCGGACAGGTTGATCGCCAGGCGGCGTCGCCACCCCGGTTCCCGGTGTGTCAGATGGTGTTTGGTCATCCCGTAGCCGGCCATCGAGAACCCGGTGAACACACCGATCGCATAGAACGGGACCAGCGCGTTGACCGACCCTCCGGTCACCACCAACAACAGCACCGACAGCGCCGTCAGGGTGATGATACCGTTCGAAAAGACCAGCCGGTGACCGCGTTTGGTGAGTTGGCGCGGCAGGAAGCGGTCCTCGGCGACGAAACTGGCCAGCGCAGGGAATCCGTTGAAACTGGTATTCGCACCGGTGAACAAGATGGCCGCGGTCGCGGCCTGGACCAGGATGTAGAAGACGTCGCCGATCACGCCGTTGCCGAAGACGGCACGGCCGATCTGGGACAGCACCGACGGGTATTCCGTGAGATAGGGCGTGGCGTGGGTGACGTGGGCCAGGTAGGCGACGCCGGCCAGAAGGAGGCCCAGGACGGTGGCCATGGCGGTGAGCACGCGGCGCGCGTTGCGGCCCTGCGGCTTTCGGAAGTAGTCGACCGTGTTCGAGATGGCCTCGACCCCCGTCAGCGACGAGCCCCCGTTGGCGAACGCACGCAGCAACACCAAAATCGTGGCGCCCAGCACCAACCCGTTGCCCTGGTGTACCGGCACGGTTCCGGCCATGTGCGCGGGATCGTAAACCGGTAAGTTCCCGGCGAATGCGCGAATCACGCCGACCACGATCGTCAGGCCGACCATGACGATGAAGGAATAGGTCGCCACCGCGAACGGCAGTCCCGCCTCCTTCAGCCCACGCAGGTTCGCGTAGCAGATGGCAAGCACCACACCGACGGTGAGTTCGAGGCTGTACGGGCCCAGCGCGGGAAGCGCCGACACCACCGCGACCGTCCCGGCCGCCGATTGCACCGCAACGGTGACGACGTAGTCGATCAGCAGCGCCGCGGCGGCGATTTGCGCCACCCGGGGCCCGAAGTTGTCCCGCGCGACGATGTAGGAGCCGCCCGCGCGGGTGTAAGCCATCACCACCTGCCGGTACGAGGCGGCCACCAGCACCAGGATGAGCAGGATGACGCCGGTGATGGGAAGCAACAGCAGGAAGGCGGCCAGCCCGGCATGCGGCAGCAGTTCGATCAGGATCTGCTCGGGACCGTAGGCGACGGACGAAACGGCGTCCGGCGAAAGCGCGCCCAGGGCAACCGGATTCGACAGCTTCTCGGAGGCGATGTCCTCAGTGATCAGGGGCTTTCCCAGGAACACCCGCTTGACGATGTCCCCGACCGAAAGGGGGATGCGCAGCTTGTCGGCCGAAGTTGTCACGACCACCGTCCTTACCCGAGGTTGAGCGGGCGAAACACCTTCGATGCATTGTGCACGCTGGCGGGGGCCATGGTGGCAGCTGGTCGGATTCGGATTCGGTTCAGTTTCGGCTAGGCCAGCCGCCGCACGGCGGCGGAGATCCGCTCGTCGGTCGCCGTCAGCGCGACGCGCACGTGCTGCGCGCCCCGCGGGCCGTAGAAGTGGCCGGGCGCCACCAGGATGCCGCGCTCGGCCAACCAGGTGACGGTGTCCGCGCACGGCTCGCCGCGGGTCGCCCACAGATACAGGCCGGCCTCGGAGTGGTCCACGGCGAATCCGGCCGAGCGCAGCGCCGGCAGCAACGCCTCCCGCCGCCGCTCGTACCGTTCGCGCTGCGCTCGCTCGTGGGCGTCGTCGTCCAGAGCGGCGACCATGGCCGCCTGCACCGGCGTCGGCACCATCATCCCGGCGTGCTTGCGCACCGCCAGCAGCTCGGCCACCAGATCGGCATCCCCGGCGACGAATCCGGCCCGGTAACCGGCCAGCGACGAGCTCTTCGACAGCGAGTGGATGGCGAGCAGTCCACTGTGGTCGCCGTCGCAGACCGACGGATGCAGGATCGACAGCGGCTGCGCTTCCCAGCCCAGGCCCAGGTAACACTCGTCGGAAGCCACCACGCTGCCCCGCTCGCGCGCCCAGCCGACCACTTTGCGCAGGTGGTCGACGCCCAGCACGCGCCCGGTCGGGTTGCTCGGGGAGTTGAGGTAGACCAGCGCCGGCGATTGCGGGCCCAACTGGGTCAACGAATCCGCCCGCAGCACCGTCGCTCCGGCCAGCCGCGCCCCGACGTCATAGGTCGGATACGCCAGCTCGGGCACCACGATCACGTCCGCGGACCCCAGCCCCAGCAGGGTGGGCAGCCAGGCGATGAGCTCCTTGCTGCCGATCACCGGTAGCACGGCTGCCTCGGTGAGGCCGGTGATGCCGAAGCGGCGGGCCAGCGCGGCGACCGCTGAGTCCCGCAGGCGCGGGGTGCCGGCGGTGGCGGGATATCCGGACGCGGAACCGGCGGCGGCCAGCGCCTCCTGGATGATCGGCGCGACCGGGTCCACCGGGGTGCCGACGGACAGGTCGACGATCCCGTCGGGATGGGAACCGGCCAGCGCTTTCGCGTCGGCCAGCGTGTCCCAGGGGAATTCCGGCAGGGACGCCGACACGCGCCCGCGTGGGGCGCGCGGCCTCACCCCGGGCCTATCCAGCACCGGCCCGCTCAGTCGCCCTCGCCCTGGGGCGGCAGGTCCTTGACGACCTGCGGGTCGTTCTCGGTCATGCCGACCTTGGCGGCGCCGCCCGGCGATCCCAGCTCAGTGAAGAAGTCGGCGTTGATCTGCGTGTACTGGCTCCACTGCTCGGGCACGTCGTCTTCGTAGTAGATCGCTTCGACGGGGCAGACGGGCTCGCACGCCCCGCAGTCGACGCACTCGTCGGGGTGGATGTAAAGCATCCGCGCGCCCTCGTAAATGCAGTCGACCGGGCACTCCTCGATACATGCCTTGTCTTTGATGTCGACACAGGGCTCGGCGATCGTGTAGGTCACAGACGTCTCCTCCATGTACTACTTCGGTGTGGGCTGCTCTTCGGCTCGCGCCCGGTGCTTCCGGCCGCTCAAGGACAAAGCTTTCGGTTACTGATACTAGACGTTGCACATACACGTCAACCACTTGGCGCGCCCGTTAAGTTGACGATTTAAGACTGCCAGTCTCGGACGCCGCGACCGGGGTCGGTTTCGCCGAGGGCGAACAGGCTGCCCAGCCTGCTGACCTGCGAAAAGTCGCACTTCCGCGGCGCTCCGCGATATGCATTGCGGTGGAAGCACAATCGCGGCGCCTGGTAACCTCGAGCGGACGGCAACCGCGGGGCAGATGTCGTGGCCGTGAAGCGGTGCATTAACTGGGGAAGGGTGTCCACACATGAGGCTGTCGTTGACCAAATTGACCGTTGCGGTTGGCAGCGCGGCAGTGGCGTTGACCGCCGGGGCCGGAATCGCGTCCGCAGACCCCGATTGGGGTCCGGCCATCAACACGACCTGTAACTATGGCCAGGTGATGGCGGCGCTCAACGCGAACGATCCGGCGGCCGCCGCGAAGTTCGACCAGTCGCCGATGGCGCAGAACTTCCTGCGTAGCTTCCTCGCTTCCCCGCCGCCCAAGCGCCAGCAGATGGCCGACCAGGCCCAAGCGATGCCGGGTGCCGCGAAGTACTTCGGCACCGTCAACGCGGTCATGTCGACCTGCAACAACTTCTGAGCCGAGCGGACGCCGCTCAGTAACCGCTGAGCAGGCCGCGCACGCGGCCCAGGGTGTCAGGTCCGACGCGGCTGCAGATTCGCGATGGGTCCGCGGGCTTACGCCCCCAGAGCAGCAGCACGCGCGCGGCAGGGTCGGTTTCCAGAGTGGCGGGGCCTTCGGGTTCGGTGAGTCCGATGGCGGTGCGGTCGGCCTCAGCGCTGATCACAACGTCATCGGTGCCGGCGGCGCGCAGCCTGGCCTCGACGCGCTCGCCGGGCCGCAATTGCTTGGCCCCCTTGGCCAGCAGCGGTTTTCCGACCGCCACGACGCTGTGAGAGGTCATCCAGGGCTCGGCCAGCCCGGTCTCTAGGGCCGCCGGAATGTCGGCGTCACCGGTGATGTCCCAACCGTGCAGCACGAGCTCTTCGCGCATGTGTTCGGCGAACCAGGGCACCTTCATGGTGCGGCCCGTCCACGCGACGTCGGTGTCCTGGGGCACGTCGTCGGCCGCTTCCGCGATCCGGTTGAGGGTGGCCATCCGGTCGAACAGCGCGTCCCACAGGTCCGCGTCGTTCAGCGCGCGCAGCGGTCCCTCACGTTCCTCGAAGCCGCGCGTGCCGACGGGCTCGCCGTCCAGGTGCGCGGCCAGCACTCGGGCGATCTCCTCGGCGTTTCCGGCCTGATGGACGACGATGTCGCGCACCGTCCAGGCCTCGCACCAGGTGCCGGCGTCGGGCCGGCGCCGCTGCACCGCGTCTACGAACGGCCGCCACTCGGGGAACCGGTCATCGTCGATCTGTCGGTTCACGGCGTCGGGTATACCCGCCGCCGCGGGCTGCTAAGCGGCCCGCGGGGCGTAGGTCGTGGTGCGTTGGCGGGCGGGGCGTCCAATCCCCTCGGCGATCGCGGTCAGCTCTTCGACGCTCTTGGCCGACCCGTGCTCCGAACCGGCCATCCGCGAGATGGTCTCCTCCATCAGCGTGCCGCCCAGGTCGTTGGCACCGCCGTTCAGCATCACCTGTGTGCGCTCGACCCCGAGCTTGACCCAGCTGGTCTGAATCTGCGATATGCGGCCGTGCAACATGATTCGCGCCAACGCGTGCACGGCACGGTTGTCGCGGTGGGTGGGCCCGGGCCGGGCCGCGCCCGCGAGGTACAACGGCGAGCTCTGGTGTACGAACGGCAACGGGACGAACTCGGTGAACCCGCCGGTGCGGTCCTGGATGCCGCGCAGCACGTTGAGATGACCCACCCAGTGCCGCGGGCTGTCGACGTGCCCGTACATCATCGTCGACGACGACCGCAGGCCCACCTCGTGTGCGGTGGTCACGATGTCGATCCATTCCGAGGTCGGCAGCTTGCCCTTGGTCAGCACCCAGCGCACTTCGTCGTCCAGGATCTCGGCTGCCGTGCCCGGGATCGTGTCCAGCCCGGCCTCGCGCAGGCTGATCAGCCACTCGCGGACGCTCAGCCCGCTCTTGGTCACGCCGTTGGCGATCTCCATGGGCGAGAAGGCATGCACGTGCATCGACGGCACCCGCGCCTTGACGGCGCGGACCAGGTCGGCGTAGCCGGTGACCGGCAACTCCGGGTCGATCCCGCCCTGCATGCACACCTCGGTGGCGCCTTCGACGTGCGCCTCCCACGCGCGGTCGGCCACCTCTTCGGTGGACAACGAATACGCGTCGGCATCGCCCTTGCGCTGCGCGAAGGCGCAGAACCGGCAACCGGTGTAGCAGATGTTGGTGAAGTTGATGTTGCGGTTTACCACGAATGTCACGTCGTCACCCACCGTGTCGCGCCGTAGCGAATTAGCTAGGGCGACAACCGCTTCCAGCGCGGGTCCGTCGGCGGTCGCCAGCGCCAGGTACTCGCTGTCGGTGCAGACTGCGGGGTCGCGCTCCGCGGCCCGCAGCGCGGCGAGTACGTCCGTGTCGATGCGCTCGGGGGCCCGCGCGGCCAGCTCGTGCACCTGCGCGCGGATCGATTCCCAGTCGCCGAAGGCGCTGTCCAGATCGCTGCGCGCTTCGGTGGCGCGGCCCTCGGTGTCGATCGCCGCGTTGAGGTCCACCCGCCCGGCGGACGCGACGTCGTCGGGCTCCTGCCAGGGCAGCCCCACCGGATTGACGTCGCGGGCCAGGCCGGTCGTAGGGTCGGCCAGCGCCATCACGTGTCCGCGCACCCGCGGGTCGATCCACGCCGCCCCGGCTTGGACGTACTTGGGCTGGGCGGTAAGTCGCTGAACCAGTTCGTATCCGGCCTCGGCGGTGATGTCGGCCAGCTCGTCGAGAGCGGGCCACGGCCGCTCGGGGTTGACGTGATCGGGCGTCAGCGGTGATACGCCGCCCCAGTCGTCGACCCCGGCGCCGACCAGCGCCAGGCACTCGTCGCGGGACACCAGGTTGGGCGGCGCCTGGATGCGCATGCCGGGCCCGAGCACCAGCCGGGCGACCGCCACCGTTGCGAGGTAGTCGTCGATCCCCGCGTCGGGGACGGCGGCCATCGCGGTGTGTTCCTTGGCCCGGAAGTTCTGCACGATCACTTCTTGCACATGCCCGAACTCCTTGTGCGACTTACGAATCGCGTGCAAGGTTTCGGCACGTTCGGTCAGCGTCTCGCCGATGCCGACCAACAGGCCGGTGGTGAACGGGATGGACAGCCGGCCCGCATCGGTGAGAGTGCGCAGCCGCACCGCGGGGTCTTTGTCCGGGCTGCCATAGTGGGCAAGCCCTTTCGTCTCGAACAGCCGCCGCGACGTGGTCTCGAGCATCATGCCCATCGACGGCGCCACCGGCTTCAGCCGGGCCATCTCCGACCAACTCATCACACCGGGGTTCAGGTGCGGCAGCAGGCCGGTCTCTTCGAGCACCCGGATCGCCATGGCCCGCACGTAGGACAGCGTGGAGTCATAGCCGCGTTCGCTAAGCCACTGCCCCGCCTCCGGCCATCGATCCTCGGGCCGGTCACCGAGGGTGAAAAGGGCTTCTTTGCAACCCAATTCGGCTCCGCGGCCAGCGATATCGAGGATCTCGTCGGGCTCGAGATACATGCCCGCGCCCTGCGCGCGCAGCTTGCCCGGCACGGTGACGAAGGTGCAGTAATGGCAGGTGTCGCGGCACAGATGGGTGACCGGGATGAACACCTTGCGCGAATAGGTGACGGGCAACCCGCCGCCGGGGCCACGCCGGCCGGCCGATGCCAGGCCCGCGTCGCGCACCCGCGCCGAGCTGGCGCACAGATCCGCGAGGTCCTCACCCCGCGCGGTCAGCGCGACGGCGGCCTCATCGACGTTGAGCGCAACGCCGTCTCGCGCGCGGCGCAACACCCGTCGCAACGCCGAGGCGCTGGTCTTTGGCAAAACCACAGGATTAGGAAGAGCGGTAGGCTCCTCGCCCGGAGTCAGCGGCACCTTCGTGTAACTTCCCCACGATCGAATTTCATCCGCGTGTCCCAACATGTGAAATTATCTTCCGACCCGTGCGGGCCCCGTCTGCGCAACAGTCAACAGTAGCGGCACTGCCACACCCGCAAGCGGGGACATCCCGGCCCGCGTGACCGCACGAACGTCAGGCCCGGCGCCCGCGCCGCCACAGCACCCAGAACGGCGGCACCACACCCAGCACGATCAGCAGCAACGCCCCGTAGGCCATCAGGCCGCGACCCCCCAGGATCACGTCGTCGGCCGGGCCGCCCATGCTGATCACCGCCACCGTGAGCAGCCACGTCCACAACGGCAGCGCAGCCAGCCGCGACGATGTGGTCCACCGCCCGGCGGCCCACACCAGCGCGGCGTTGACCAATCCAGAAATCAAGCCGCTGACGGGAAACGGGACAGCCCCGATATAGGAAGGCAGCAGCAGGGCCCCGGCCAGTGCAGAAAGGACCCCGTCGACGGCCAACAGCGCCAGGACAACGAAACGTATCGCGGGGTCTGTCGCGCCGATGTCTTCGAGAGATGCGGCGCGTGGCTTGGTTTCGGTCAGGTCGGGACGCTGTCGATGTTGGAGAGTATCGAGCCGATAACCCACTGCAGGCTGTCGAGCCGGTCCTGCCAATGCTGCTGATTAGGGTCCAGGTCGGGGTCCATGCGAAATCCTTCCGTGGCTGCCTGATTGGCAAGCCTACCCCGTGCCGGCCGCCGTGAAATCAAGCCCCGCAAGCAGATCTGTTTCCCAACCGCGCTCGTCGCGCTCCCCCGCCGTGCCGGCCGCCAGCACGTAGTGTTCCTCGGCGAGGATCGGCAGGGCCATGTTGTTCGACAGGGCGCAGGCCCGGCCGGTCGGTCCCACGACCACCTGGGTGGCGTGCGCGGCGAGCGCCGCCCGCTTTGCCGCCCAGGCCTGCGGGCCGGGCTCGACGACGGCGTCGATGTCGGAGTCCGCGTACCCGAAGCCGAACTCTTCCTCCGGGGGAATCGCCCACTCGGGCCGCAGGTCCTCGCCATTGAGGGCACGCATGCCCGCCAGGAAGGCGCGGGTGGCGAACACCGACCAGTAGAACTTCGGCGCGGTCCACGGCTCGCCGGGGAAGTCGCCGGAGCCTGCGGCGGCCACGGCGGCCGTTGTGACGGTGTGGGTGTGGACGTGGTCGGGGTGGCCGTAGCCGCCGCGGGGGTCGTAGGTCACCACGACGTGCGGGCGGTGCTCGCGAATGACGGCGACCAACTCGCCGACTGCCTGACGCTCGTCGGCGTCGATGAACCGCTGCCGCCCCCGCCCCGGCGTTCCCTGCATGCCCGAGTCGCGCCAGCGTCCGGCGCCGCCCAGGTAGTGGGGGGCGCCGACGCCGAGCGCACGCAGCGCCGCGGTGAGCTCGCCGATGCGGTAGCCCCCCAACTGATCCGCGTGATCGACGGCCAGGCCGGCCCACCGGTCACCGATGACCTCACCCTCTTCGCCGAGCGTGCAGGTGACGACGCGCACGTCGGCCCCCCGGGCGGTGTAGTGGGCGATGGTGGCGCCGTTGCTGAGGCTCTCGTCGTCGGGATGCGCGTGGACGAACAGCAGCCGTGGCGTCTCGGACATGGACGCACCCTACCCGCAGCGCAGGCCCGTTGGCGGTCTCGTCGCCACCGATAGGAACGCATACGGCTACTATCGAGGGATGCCGCAGCTCACCCAGACCGCCCCGACCGGTGCCCGGAGCCGCCGACGGGGCGAGGTCCTCGAGCGGGCGCTCTACGAGGCCACCCTGGCCGAATTGGCCGAGGTCGGCTACGGCGGGCTGACGATGGAGGGGATCGCGGCGCGCGCCCATACCGGCAAGGCGGCCCTGTACCGGCGGTGGGCGACCAAGTGCGAGCTCGTGCACGCCGCACTGGTCCATACCTTGCCGCCGTTGCCCGAGGCGCGGCCCGGCCGGTCGGCCCGGGAGAACCTGCTGACGGTGTTCAGCGCCCACCGCGACGTCTGCGCCGGGAAGACCGCCTTCCCCGGCATGGCCACCGTCAACCAGCTCCTGCACGAACCCGAGATGCGCGCCATCTTCGCCGACGCCGTGGTGGCCCCCCGCCTGCGGATCGTCGAATCGATCCTGCAGGCCGCCGTCGCGGAGGGCGAGCTCGATCCGGCGCTGATCACCCCACTGACCGCCCGCATCGGCCCGGCTTTGATCAACCAGCACTTCCTGCTGACCGGATCGCCGCCGAACCGCCGGGAGCTGGCGCTGATCGTCGACACCGTGATCCCGCCGCGAGCGGGGCGGGCGGCCGACTGACGACGCGGGCTATGGCCCGGTCTTGATCCATTGGCCGGCGTCGCCGACGATGCCGACCGGCACCGCGCCCGACAGGCTGACGTTCTGCACGCTCGGGCCGGCGCCGACGATCGTGGTGTCCTGCAGGATCGGCAACACGGTGGACATGTTCCACAGTCGCGGCTCGACCGCCGTGATCACGTCGTTGATGCTCTTGGTGCCGTTCAGCGCGGCATCGATGTTCGACTGAACGCTGCGATCGCAGATCCCGGTGAGGTTCGACGGCGCCTGCACCAAGGCGTTGGGGTCGGCCGGGCGGCTGGGCGGCGGCGTCGAAGTCGGCGTGGTGGCGGAGGTGCCCGGTCCGGTGGTCGATGGCGAGCCCGGGCCAGGAGGACTGGTCGTCGGCCCCGTGGACGCCGGAACCTGCGTCGATTCCAGGGCCGGGCAGCCGTACCGCGACGCCAAGCGCGTCGCCAGATTCCCGCCCGCCTGGTGCCAGCCGACGATCGCGTCCACCTGGTGGTTGTTCAGCGCGTCGCGATACAGCGTCACCGGGTCCAGCGCCAGCACGCTGGCGCTGATGCCGACGTTGCGCAACTGGTCGGCCGCGGTGTTGGCGACCGCGACGGACGTCGGGTCGTTGACCGCCACGCCGATGACCAGCGCCAGCTGTTGACCGTCCTTGCTGATCCGGCCGCGGATGACTTCGGGGGGCGCGGTGTTCGCCGGTGTCGGCGCCGGGGACCCCGACGAGTTGCCCTCGACCTTGTAGCCGGATCCCTCCAGCAACGCCAGCGCCGCCGGCGTCGTCATCGCGGGGGGCGCTGTCGGCTCGTAGCCGGGATCGCTGGGGGCCCGGATCTGGGCCTGGTCCAGCGTGACGGTGTTGTCGCTGCCCGCGCCCACCGCCGCCAGCAGGTCGACGTCGAGCAACCCGAGGATCGCCTTGCGCACCTGCGCGTCGGACAGCTTGGGCTCGTTGGCGCGCAGGGTCAGCTGCATGACCCGGGGCGTCACGATCCGGGCGGTGCGCACGTCGGGGATGGCGGACAGCTGCGCGAAGGCCGCCGATCCGCCGTGCACCTGGGCGACCTGGGTGTCACCATTGCGCACGGAATCGGCCAGCGCGGCCGGCGCCCCGGCACGCCGGAAGAGGATGAGCGCGGGCTTGGCCGGTGATCCCCAGTAGCGATCGTTGCGGGCCACCAGGATCTCGTCGCGCTGCGGATCGATGCTCTCCACCCGGAACTGGCCGCCGGTCACCGGGAGCGCCCGGGCCAGCCCGGCCGCGAACCCGCCCGGCACGTCCTTGACGATGTGCGCCGGAAGGATGTTGCTGAACAGCTCTTTCCACGACGGGTAGGGCTGGGCGAAGGTGACCACCGCCTGCTTGCCGCCCTCGAGCGACTGCACGCCGGTGATGAGGTCGTAGCCGGCGGGGTCGACGACGCCGGGCTGGCTGACCATCTGCCGCCACAGGTACCAGAAGTCGTCGGCGGCGATCGGGGCGTTGTCGGTCCACTGCGCCTCCGGCCGGATCTTGTAGGTCACCGTGAACGGGCTCTGGCTGGTGACCTCGGCCGACTCCAGCAGGGTCGGGTCCATCTCCCAGCGTGAACCCGTCGGCGTGCCCGGGTCGGGCACCGGCCGGAACGCGCTGGGCAGCACCAGCGCGCTGATCGCCGCGTTCACCGGGGACAGGTCGGACAGCAGGTGCGGGTTGAAGCCGGCCCCGATCGAGTCGATGCCCATGATGATCTGGGTCGGCCGCGGCGGCGGCGGTGGCGAGTTGTGCGGCGTGTCGGTGCTCTGCGGCGCCGGCGGGGGGTTGACCGTGCACGCCGCGAGCGCCAATCCGGCCAGCGAGACAACCACGCCCACCGTCACGAAGAAACGGCGGACTCGTCTCGGCATGCCGATCAGGGTATCGAGCAGCTGCCCAGCAGCCCGCCCAAGCACGCGCGATTAACCCCGGGCCTTGGCCCGCGCCCGGCTGCGGCCCCGGGTCGTGGCATCCAGCTCCACCTTGCGGACGCGGACGATCTCCGGGGTCACCTCGACGCATTCGTCTTGCGCACAGAACTCCATGGCCTGTTCCAGGTCGAGCTCGAGCGGCTTGGCCAGGGTCTCGATGACGTCCGCCGTCGACGACCGCATGTTGGTGAGCTTCTTCTCCCGGGTGACGTTGATGTCGAGATCCTCTGCGCGCGGATTGATTCCGACGACCATGCCCTCGTAGGTGTCCTGGCCGGGTTCGACGAAGAACTGTCCCCGATCGGCGAGCTGAATCAGCGCGAACGGCGTGATGGTGCCGTTGCGGTCGGAGACCAGCGACCCGGTGTGGCGGGCCCGGATCTCCCCCGCCCACGGCCGGTAGCCGTCGAACACGGCGTTGGCGATCCCGGTGCCGCGCGTGATGGTCAGGAAATCGGTGCGGAACCCGATCAGTCCGCGGCTGGGCACGATGAAGTCCATCCGGACCCAGCCGGCGGCGTGGTTGGTCATCTCCTCCATGCGGCCCTTGCGGGCGGCCATCAGCTGGGTGATCGCGCCGACGAATTCTTCGGGGCAGTCGATGGTCATCGCCTCGAACGGCTCGTGCAGCTTGCCGTCGATCGTGCGGGTCACCACCTGCGGCTTGCCGACGGTGAGCTCGAAACCCTCGCGGCGCATCTGTTCGACCAGGACCGCCAGGGCGAGCTCGCCGCGGCCCTGCACCTCCCAGGCGTCGGGCCGGCCGATGTCCACGACCCGGATCGACACGTTGCCGACCAGCTCCTGGTCCAGGCGGTTGCGGACCATGCGCGCGGTCAGCTTGTGGCCCGACACCTTGCCCGCCAGCGGAGAGGTGTTGGTACCGATGGTCACCGAGATCGCCGGCTCGTCGACGGTGATCCGGGGCAGCGCGTGGGCGTGATCGGGATCGGCCAGCGTGTCGCCGATCATGATCTCGGGCAGCCCGGCGACCGCCACGATGTCGCCGGCGATCGCCTCGTCGGTGGCACTGCGCTCGACGCCCTCGGTCGCGAGCAACTCGGTGATCTTGGCGCTGGTGATGACGGGCAGGCCGTCGACCTCACGCATCCAGGCGACCTGCTGGCCCTTGCGCAGCTTGCCGTTGTAGATGCGGATCAGCGCGAGCCGGCCGAGGAAGGCCGACGCGTCGAGGTTGGTCACCAACGCCTGCAGCGGCGCCTCGGGGTCCCCCGACGGCGGCGGGATGTGCTCCATCAGCACGTCGAACAGCGGGTCCAGGTTGTCGCCGGCGGGCACCTCGCCGTCGGCCGGCTGGGTGGTGCTGGCGACGCCGGCCCGGCCGGACGCGTACAGCGTCGGCAGGCCCAGCGCGTGCTCGGCCGCCTTGGCGGCCTCGTCGTCGAGGTCGGAGGCGACGTCCAGCAGCAGGTCGTGGCTGGACTCCACCACCTCGGCGATGCGCGCGTCGGGCCGGTCGGTCTTGTTGACGACGAGGATCACCGGAAGGTGTGCGGCCAGCGCCTTGCGCAGCACGAACCGCGTCTGCGGCAGCGGCCCTTCGGACGCGTCGACCAGCAGCAGCACGCCGTCCACCATGGACAGCCCGCGCTCCACCTCCCCGCCGAAGTCGGCGTGCCCGGGCGTGTCGATCACATTGATGACGGTCACTGTGCCGTCGGCGTTAAGGCGGTGCACGGCGGTGTTCTTGGCCAGGATGGTGATGCCTTTTTCCTTCTCGAGGTCACCGCTGTCCATGATGCGTTCCTGGGTGTCGTCACCGCGGTGGTGCAGCGCCCCGGATTGCCGCAGCATCGCGTCCACGAGGGTGGTCTTGCCGTGGTCGACGTGGGCGACGATGGCGACGTTACGAAATGGCACGTCGGTGATTGTGGCAGCGGGGGGCCTTCCAAAGCGAACTCGAAGGCGAACTGGCAGGTGCGGCCCGCGCGCTGTCCGGTGTGCGTCCAGGGCGGCCCGCCCCGGCGTGTCGACACCATGGCCGCACAACGAAAGCCCAGGACGCACACTCAACGGGCCGCCGAGCGCCCCCTACCATCCCCTGCGGCGCGGCGCCGTACCGACCAATTCGCCCTTGGATTCGCGGCTGCGGTAGACGATGTACGGCCGGAACAGGTAGGCGATCGGCGCGCTGAAGATGTGCACCAGCCGGGTGAACGGCAACAGCGTGAACAGCACCATGCCGATCAAGGCGTGCAGTTGGTAGTCCAGCGGCGCGTTGATCATCACCTCGCCGTGCGGCTGGAAGATCCAAATCCGGCGGAACCACAGCCCGACCGTGTACCGGTAGTGGAACTCGCCGCCGTGCGGCCCGGTGCCGATCAGGTCGCAGTACAGGCCCACCACGATGGCCAGCACCAGCACCACATACATCAGCTTGTCGCTGCGGGTGGTGGCCATGGACACCGCCGGGCGGGTGAACCGCCGGTAGATCAGCAATCCGATCCCGGCCAGGGTCGCGAGGCCGGCGGCCGACCCGGCGATGACCGCCTGCAGATGGTAGACGTGGTCGCTCATCTTCAGCATCTGCGTCACCCGCGGCGGGATGAACAAGCCCATCACGTGTCCGGCGAAAACCGCCAGGATGCCGAAGTGGAACATCGGGCTGGCCACCTGCAACAGCCGCGACTCGTAGATCTGCGAGGAACGTGAGGTCCAGCCGAACTTGTCGTAGCGGTACCGCCACCAGGTGCCGACGATCAAGACCGTCAGCGTGACGTACGGCGCGATGTCCCAGAACAATACGTTGCTAAACACCTGGCGCTCCTTCGCGTCGGGGCGGCACGGTCAAGTTAAATGGTTGCAGCCCAACGGCTTCCGCGGGCGGGCCGGCTTGCGCCAGGCGCTCCGCGCGGCGCACGTCCTGGTCCGTCGCGGCGGGCAGCGTCGCGCACACCGCCGCCACGGTGGGCTCATAGGGCGACTTCGCGTCGGCGAGGGCGCCCCGCAACACATCGATGGGAACACGGTGCTCGGCCAGCAGCCGCCGCCCCACCTCGGGATCGACGGTGGCGGCGAACTCGAGCACGACGGGCAGGTGATCGGGCGCCTCGGCGCGCGGCGGCCGCACGCCCGATTCCCGGTAGGCGGCGGCGAACTCGACCATCTCCCGGCCGCGGTTGCGGGTATCCCCGGCGGTCCAGTACGTCAGGTACATCGTGCAGTGGCGCCGCATGTCGAACGTCGCAACGTAGTCCATCGCGGCGGCCATCGGCTCGCGGGCGCGCAGCGCGGCCACCGTCTGTCCGAGCAGCGTCGCCTCGGGCGCGCCGATGTGGCTGAGCAGCTCGTCGACGGTGTCCAGCCGCGCGGCCAGCTCGTCGTCCGGGTAGGCCAGCAGCAGCGATGCCGCCTGCCATACCAGTCGGTCCTGCAGGGCGTTGGTGCGTCCCCGGCGCCCGGCCAGCAGCCTCATTGCTTCTGCTCTTCGGGAAACATCCCGGCGGGCACCTGGCGCCCGTCCCAATTCAGCAGGTTCACCCGCGCGGACCGCTGGCCGTTGGCGGCCGCCTCGCCGCCGGGCCGCTTGAGCGCGTGGAACGTCTCCACGGAGACCGGCACCGGTTCACCCGACTCGTACATGCCCGGGCCGCCATCACCCGTCAACGAGCAGCCCATCTCCTCCAGGTCGCGGGCCTGCGGGCTGAACGCGGTCGGAATGACGTACCGCTCTTCGTATTTGGCGATGGCCAGCAGCCGGTACATCTCGTACATCTGCTCTTCGTTCATCCCGACGGAATGCGGTATGTGCGGCTGGGTTTCGCGCCCGAGATTGATGTCGCGCATGTAGGAGCGCATCGCCGCCAGCCGCCGCAACACGCCTTCGACCACGGCGGTGTCGCCGGCCGTGAACAGCTCGGCCAGGTACTGCATGGGGATGCGCAGCGCGTCCAGCGCGCCGAACAGGTTGCCCACGTCCTCCCCGTCGTGACCGTCGCGGCTGACCGCGTCGACCACCGGCGACAGGGGCGGGATGTACCAGACCATCGGCATGGTGCGGTATTCCGGGTGCAGGGGCAGCGCGACCTGAAAGTTGTTGATCAGCGCGTACACCGGCGAGCGTTGGGCCGCCTCGATCCACTCGTCGGAGATGCCCTCCGCGCGTGCGGCGGTGATCACCTCGGGATCGTTGGGGTCCAGCAGGATCTGACGCTGCGCCTCGTAGAGGTCGGTTTCGTTCTCCACCGACGCCGCCTCCAGCACCCGATCCCCGTCGTAGAGGACCAGCCCCAGGTACCGCAGCCGACCCACGCAGGTCTCCGAGCAGATGGTCGGCAACCCGACCTCCATCCGCGGGTAGCACAGCGTGCACTTCTCGGCCTTGCCGGTCTTGTGGTTGAAATAGACCTTCTTGTAAGGACATCCGGAGACGCACATCCGCCACCCTCGGCAGCGGTCCTGGTCGACCAGCACGATGCCGTCCTCGCTGCGCTTGTACATCGCGCCCGACGGGCACGACGCCACGCAGGACGGGTTGAGGCAGTGCTCGCAGATCCGGGGCAGGTAGAACATGAAGGTCTCTTCGAGCGCGAGTTTGACGTCCTCGCTGACCTTCTTCAAAATCGGGTCCCCCGCCAGGATCTCCGGTGACCCGGCCAGGTTGTCGTCCCAGTTCGGCCCCCAGGAGATCTTCATCGGTTCGCCGCTGATCAGGCTCTTGGGTGCCGCGGTGGGAAACGTGTCACCCGCGGGCGCCGTGGTCAGGTTCTCGTAGTCGTAGGTCCAGGGCTCGTAGTAGTCGTCGATGATCGGCAGCCGCGGGTTGGCGAAGATGCGCAGCAGCTTCTGGAAGCGGCCGCCGTCGCGTAACCGCAGCCGGCCCTTCTTGTCGCGTATCCAGCCGCCGCGCCACCGTTCCTGGTCCTCGTAGGTGCGCGGATAGCCTTGGCCCGGTCGGGTTTCGACGTTGTTGAACCACACGTATTCGGTGCCGGGACGGTTGGTCCAGGCCTGCTTGCAGGTGACCGAGCACGTGTGGCAGCCGATGCACTTGTCGAGGTTCATCACCATCGCCAGCTGCGCCATGACCTTCATTCAGTACGTCACTTCCTGGTTGCGGCGGCGCACCACGGTGACCTCGTCGCGCTGGTTGCCGGTCGGTCCCATGTAGTTGAAGGCGAACGCATGCTGGCCGTAACCCCCGGCGAGGTGGCTGGGCTTGATGCGGACGCGGGTCAGCGCGTTGTGGTTGCCGCCGCGCTTGTTATTGGTTTCGGTGCGGGGTGTGTCCACCGTGCGTTCCTGCACGTGATAGACGAACACCACACCGTCGGGCATGCGATGCGAGACGATGGCACGGCACACGTAGATGCCGTTGGCATTGACGGCCTCGACCCAATCATTATCGCGGACTTTGAGTTTGGCCGCGTCGCCGGGGCTCATCCACATCGTCGGCCCGCCCCGGGACAACGACAGCATGTAGAGGTTGTCCTGGTAAGTGGAGTGGAACGACCACTTCGAGTGCGGCGTCAAATACCTTACGGTGAGGCCGATCCCATCATCCGTCGGGCCCAGCTGCGGCTGGCCGAACAGTCGCGTCATGTCCAGCGGCGGACGGAACACCGGCAGGTGCTCGCCCAGTTCCTCGACCCAGTCGTGGGCCAGGTAGAAGTGCATCCGGCCGGTCAGCGTGTGGAACGGCTTCAGGTTTTCGATGTTGATGGTGAACGGCGCGTACCGGCGCCCACCGGTTTCGCTGCCCGACCATTCCGGACTGGTGATCACCGGGACCGGACGCGCCTGGGTGTCGGCATAGCTGATGCGCCGCTCTTCGCTGCCCTCGGCCAGATGCGCCAGCCGTTGGCCCGTTCGCTTCTCCAGCTCGCGGAAGCCCTCGACGGCGAGCCGGCCGTTGGTCGTCCCGGACAGCAACAACAGCACGTCGACCATCCGCGCGGCGGTGGTGATCGCCGGGCGGCCCGCTGCCACACCGGAATTCATCACACCGAATTTGGCCGCCAGTTCCTCGACCTCCCGGAACGGATGCACGGTCACGCCCTTGGTGGTCAGCCCGAACGTCTCGACGAGCGGACCCAGGGTCTGCCACTTGTCGTAGACGGCGCCGTAGTCGCGTTCCACCACGGTCAGCTTGGCCATCGTCCGCCCTGGCACCGGTGTCGCGCCGGTGTGCAGCCAGTCTTCTTCGGTGCCATCGGGATAGGCCATCGCGTCGGGGGTGTCGTGCTGCAGCGCCGTGAGGACCACGTCGCGGCGGGTGCCCAGGTGACGCTTGGCCAGCGCGCTGAAGGCGCGCGCAATCGCGCCGAAAGCCTCGAAATCCGAACGGGTTTCCCACGGCGGGTCGGTCGCGGCACTGAACGCGTGTACGTACGGGTGCATATCGGTGCTGGAGATGTCGGCCTTTTCGTACCAGGTCGCCGCCGGCAGCACGACATCTGACACCAATGTCGTCGAGGTCATCCGGAAGTCGATCGACATCATCAGGTCGAGCTTGCCCTCGGGGATGTCTCCCTCGCACACGACGTCGGCGGGCGGTATCCCGTCGGCCGGTGGCTCGGCCTGGATGTTGGCGTCGGTCCCCAGCAGGTGGCGCAGGAAGTACTCGCCGCCCTTGCCCGACGATCCGATCAGGTTGGCCCGCCAAACCGTAAGCACCCGTGGCCAGTTGACCGGATTGTCGGGATCGGTGACCGAGAGCTTGAGCTTGCGGTCGCGAAGCTGCTCGGCGACATAGTCGGCGACTTCGCGGCCGGCGTCGCGCGCCTCGTCGGCGACGTCCAGGCTGGACCGGTCGAACTGGGGATAGAACGGGCTCCAGCCCATCGCGGTGGCCGAGGCCAACAGATCCATCGTGTGCTTGCCCGCGAATCGGCCGCGGCCCAGCGGGCTGGCCAGCTTGTCGGCCGCGTAGCCGTCGTACCGCCACTGGTCGGTGTGCGCGTACCAGTAGGACGCACCCGGCACCTGCCGGGGCGGGCGCACCCAGTCCGTGGCCATCGACATCGTCTGAAATCCGGTGAGCGGACGCACCTTTTCCTGGCCGACGTAATGGGCCCAGCCGCCGCCGTTGCGCCCCATCGACCCGGTCAGCATCAGCAGCGCGAGCACCGCCCGGTAGATGGCGTCGCCGTGGAACCACTGACAGATCCCGCTGCCCATGATGATCATGGACCGGCCACCGGATTCCTCTGCGTTGCGGGCGAATTCCTTTGCGACGCGGATGGCCTGCGCGGCCGACACGCCGGTGATCGCCTCCTGCCACGCGGGGGTGTTCTGCTGGGTCGGGTCGTCGTAGCCGGTGGGCCATTCGCCGGGCAATCCCGGGCGGGCCACGCCGTACTGGGCGAGCATCAAATCGAAAACGGTGCACACCAGGTGCTTGCCGACGCGGCGCACCGGGACACCGCGCTTTACGGTGGCGCCTTCCCCGTTGATCGTGTCGAAGCTGGCCAGGTGCACCAGCGCGGTTTCGCCATCGCCGTTGGCGGCGTGCGTATTTCGCACGCTGAGCGCCGGCACCAGGGAGCCGAGGTCGAGGTTCCACTTGCCGACGCCGTCCTCGCCGTAGCGGAATCCCAGTGAGCCGTGCGGCACCACCACCGAGTCGGTGGCCTCGTCCCACACCGCCGGTTTGAGCGCTGAGTTCTCTTCGGCCTCGAAGCCTCTGCCCAGGTCCGCCGCCGTGAGGTTCTTCCCCGGCACCAGCATGTCGCCGCGCTCTTCCAGCTTGATCAGGAACGGCAGGTCGGTGTAGCGGCGCGCGAAGTCGGCGAAGAATGGAACCTCCTTCTGCACATAGCATTCCGAGAGAATGACGTGCCCCATCGCCATCGCGAGCGCCCCATCGGTGCCGGCCGCGCACGGCATCCACTCGTCGGCGAACTTGGTGTTGTCGGCGTAGTCGGGGCTGACGGTCACCACCTTGGTGCCGCGGTAGCGCCCCTCGGCCATCCAGTGCGCGTCGGGGGTCCGGGTGATCGGCACGTTGGAGCCCCACATCATCAAATAGGCCGCGTCCCACCAGTCTCCGGATTCCGGGACGTCGGTCTGATCGCCGAACACCTGCGGCGAGGCCACCGGCAGGTCGGCGTACCAGTCGTAGAACGACGTCATCGGGGCGCCGATCAGCTCGAAGAACCGGGACCCCGCGGCGTAGGACACCATGGACATCGCCGGGATGGGCGAGAAGCCGGCGACCCGGTCGGGACCATAGGTCTTGATGGTGTGCACGTGGGCGGCCGCGATCAGCTCGGTGGCCTCGGCCCAGGTGATCCGGATCAGTCCACCCTTGCCGCGGGCGCGCTGATAGCGCCGTCGACGTTCGGGGTCCGCCTGGATGTCGGCCCAGGCGAGCACGGGATCGCCGAGGCGCGCCTTGGCTTCCCGGTACATCTCGACCAGCACGCCCCGGGCGTACGGGTAACGCACCCGGGTGGGCGAGTAGCTGTACCAGGAGAACGACGCCCCGCGTGGGCATCCGCGCGGCTCGTATTCCGGCCGGTCCGGGCCCACCGATGGGTAGTCGGTTTGCTGGGTTTCCCAGGTGATGATCCCGTCCTTGACGTAGATCTTCCAGGAGCACGAACCAGTGCAGTTGACCCCGTGGGTGGAGCGCACCACCTTGTCGTGGCTCCACCTGTCGCGGTAGAACACGTCGGCCTCGCGGCCGCCCCGCCGCGTCACCGTGCGCAGGTCGGCCGAGAACTCGCCGGGCGTGAAGAACCGTCCGCTGCGTTCCAGCAACTCCTCGAGCGCCCCACCAACGTGTGGTGTGAGAGTCAACAGGTACCCCTTCTACTCCGTATCGCTGCGTCGTAGCCGGGCCGTCGCCTCGACCCCAGGTGCGTTGTGTTGAGCGTCGGCCCATGCCGCATCGGCGGCGCGATCGATGTCGGCGGCCCGGACCGCGCACCCACATCGGATGCGGGGAAAGGGTCTATCACCTCCGCCGTACGCGGCCTGTTAACGAAAATCCGTCTGCTCAGCATGGGTTCTGCGGACCAGAGGCTTTCGGCGCGGGCGCAGGATCGCCGTCGGCACCCACCTCTAGGTCAAGTCGTTTACTACAAGTTCACGTTGGGTTATATCTCCAAGTTCACCTTCGTGACCTTCTGCGGCGCTGAATGTCAGCTGCCGAAAGGCTGTGGACTTGTTATGAGGCCCCGCCGGCGAGCGTCCGTACCAGGTCAGCGACCCAGCCGCGGTCGGCGGGCACCCAGTCGACATCGGTCAGCTCGGCGGCCGTCACCCAGCGCACCGCCCGGTGGTCACGGGCGTGCGGCTCGCCGCCGAGCAGGTGGACGCGGTAGGCCCGCAGCGTCATGCCGTCCAGCGCGATGTCGTCGCCCAGGCGGGTGCCCACCGCGACGTCGCCGACGGTCAGCCCCAGCTCCTCGGCCAGCTCCCGGGCCAGCGCGTCGGGCTCGGTCTCACCCGGCGCGACCTTGCCGCCGGGCAGCTCCCAGCGGCCGGCCAACTCGGGCGGCCGGACGCGCTGCGCCACCAAGACACTGGCGCCGCGGATGACCGCTCCCGCGACGACGATCTGGGTCGGCATGGCCAGACGGTATACGGTCGAGACATGGCTGTGTTAACGGATGAGCAGGTCGACGCCGCACTGCCCGATCTCAACGGATGGGAGCGTGTCGACGGCGCCCTGCGCCGTTCGATCAAGTTCCCGAGTTTCCTCGCCGGTATCGACGCGGTGCGCCGGGTCGGCGAGCACGCGGAGAGTAAGGACCATCACCCAGATATCGATATCCGTTGGCGGACAGTTACTTTCGCTCTGGTCACGCACTCCGAGGGAGGCATAACCGAGAAGGACGTGGCCATGGCGCACGACATCGACGGGATCGTCGGGAGCTAGTCCTCCGACGCGGCCCGGTCTTCGACCGTCACGCCAGCGTGACGCTCGGCGCCCTTGCCGGCGGCGATCCAGGCCAACGTCGCCACGGCCGCCACGATGTAGATCAGGCCGGCCCAGGCCAGATACCACGGCCGGCTGATCTGCCAGATGGTCGGCTGAGCGAAGAGCAGCAGCCACGGCACGCCGACGATGGTCAGCGCCAGCCAGCCCCAGCCCACGATCCGGGCGCCGCGCCGCTCGCGCAGCGGCCCGTGAATCGCCCAGATCATCAGCGGCACCAGCCACACCCAGTGGTGAGTCCAGGAAATCGGCGACAGCAGCAGCCCGAACAACTCGACCACCAGCAACTTGCCCAGCCGGTCGGACGGGTCCAACGCCCGCCAGGCCAGGATGGCCAGCACCGCGGTGACGGCGATGGCGGCCAGGACCGGCGGGCCGAAGCCGGCGTCGTGGCCAAGGATCCGGGAGATGCCGCCGCGCCAGGATTGATTGATCGACGTGGCGATGGGGCCCACGCGGTGCGCGTCGCCCAGCAGTTTTGTGAAGTAGTAGCGGGCCTGGTCCCCGACCACCAGTGCCGACACGCCGATGGTGGCGACGAAGACCACGAAGGAGAAGGCCGCCGCGGCCCACCGCCGCACGCCGAGCAGGTAGACACCGGAGATTGCGGGCGTCAGCTTGATTCCGGCAGCGACGCCGACCAGCAGGCCCGACAGCCACCACCGCGTCGTCAACACCGCCCACAGCACCCCCACCATCAGCAACACATTGACCTGCCCGTAGTCGAACGTGCTGCGCAGCGGCTCGATCCAGATCGTGACCGCCGTCCACGCCATGGCCAGGCGGCGGCCGTCGACGCCGGGCGCCACGCCCATCAACCGCTGGCTGATCCGTATCGCGCCGTACAGCGCGGCCATCGTCGCGATCTGCCACGCGAAGGCGACCAGGCCGAAGGGCAGCAGGGTCAGGGGGTAGAACACCACCGCCGCGAAGGGCGGATAGGTGAACGGCAGCGGGAAGTCCGGCGTCTGATCGGCGTAGACGTAGCTGTACAGCGTGCCGGGATGGTCGATCGCGGCGGCGCCGCCGAGGTAAACGTGCAGGTCGACGAAGTTCGCACCGTGGGGCGAGAAATATGTCCAGCCGAGTCGCGCGGCGACACTGGCGACTAGCAGCGCGGGTGCCGCCGCCCGAAGCAGACTCGCGAACCGCCGGCGCGGGGGTGCCGCCGGGGTGGCCGAAGTGGTGTCTATGCGCCCGACTTTAGCGATCGAGGTGGCCTGAGCGGCACCGGTGGACCTCATCACCGCCAGCGGTCCTG
>NZ_LZSZ01000069.1:0-562 GCF_001665645.1 Mycobacterium sp. 852002-30065_SCH5024008
ATGCGATCGTCGGCAGCGTCAGATGTGTATAAGAGACAGGTGCCAACTGGGCGATGGTGGGCGCCTCAAAAATGGCCCGCACCGACAAGTCGGTATTCAGGCTGGTGTTGACCGCGGCGATCAGCCGCATCGCCGACAACGAATCCCCACCCAACTCGAAGAACGAATCCTCCACCCCCACCCGATCGAGCCTCAACACTTCGGCGTAGATGCCGGCCAGGATGTCCTCGGTCAGAGTGCCCGGGGCGCGATAGTGAGCGCCGGTGTAGTCGGGGGCGGGTAGGGCGCGGGTGTCGAGTTTGCCGTTGACCGTCAGGGGTAGCGTCTCGAGCACCATGATCGCGGCCGGCACCATATAGGACGGCAGCCGGTCTGCGAGTTGGGCGCGGATCGCGGCAGGATCCACTGCCCCCGAACCCGATTCGGTGACATAGCCGACCAGCCGCTTGCCGCCGGGGTCCTCCTCGCGGGCGATCACCACCGCTTGGTCCACCCCGTCCAAGCTGGCTAGTGTGGTTTGGATTTCACCGAGTTCGATGCGATACCCGCGGATCTTGACCTG
>NZ_LZSZ01000070.1:0-509 GCF_001665645.1 Mycobacterium sp. 852002-30065_SCH5024008
TGGGGCGTGCGGCCGACTTGGGCGGCAAACAACGCTGGGATCGACACCCCCGACACCGCTGGGCGGTCCAACACCGCCCGGTTACCCCAGTTATCCAGGCGGACACGTTCGGACTCGTCGAGCACCCCGATCGAAGACACCGGCCGCGAGGGATCTGCCGTCATGTCGGCCAGCACCCGCTCGAATCGTGTAATTAACGTTTCGATGCTGGCGGGGTCGAAAATATCGGTGCGAAACTCCACTACCCCACCGATGCCGGCCGGCTGGCCCGCTTCGGTGAAGTTCTCGGACAGGGTGAAGGTCAAATCCATGCGGGCCGTGCAAGTTTGCACTGGCAAGGGGCTAACCCGCACCTGCTCACCTAGCGCCAGCCCGCCGGCTAGGTCCAGCTCGGCGAGGTTGTGGTTTTGCCAGGCCAGCATGACCTGCACTAGGGGGTGATGGGCCAGGGAGCGGGTGGGGTGCAGCCGTTCCACGAGCACCTCGAAGGGCACGTCTTGGTGCTCAAA
>NZ_LZSZ01000071.1:0-3083 GCF_001665645.1 Mycobacterium sp. 852002-30065_SCH5024008
GCTCCAGCACACCACCGGGACGTCCACCTGCTCGGCAAGCCGTTTGGCGGCCACCTTGTCCCCGAGCCGCCGGATGGTGGCGCTGCCCGGCCCGACGAAGACGATGCCGGCCTCCTCGCACGCCTGCGCGAAAGACGCGTGCTCGGCGAGGAATCCCCACCCGACCCACACGGCATCGGCCGCACTCTCGCGCAGCGCCGCCATCACCGCCGGCTGGTCGAGGTAGCGCGACCGGCGGGTGCCGTCGGCCGGGTCGGCGAAGGTCGCGGTCCCCAGCAGCACGGCCTCGTCGGCCTGGCGCACGTACCAGGCGTCGGCGTCGGCGTCCGTATAGAACACGATGGTCCGGATGGGCGGTTGGTCGCCGGCCTGATTGAGTTCGGCCACCGCGGTCAGCGCACGGACCGCGGGTTCACCGCGGTTGACGATCGCCAGCCGGCGAATCTCGGTGTTCATGGCGATGCTTCCCCTCAGCCGCGCATGACGGAGCGGATCGGGGCGACGACGTCCGCAGCCGGTGGCTGCGGCAGCGGCACGGTGCGGTACCCGTCGACCCGCAGCACCGGCCTGCCTTCGTCATCGCGGACAATGCAGACGAAACCGCCGCGCCCGTCCGGCCGCGCGGTGGCCACCAGCCCGGCCCGTTCGGTCGGGGTCCCGTTCAGGTGCACCGCATCGACATGCAGCGGCAAGGCCAGGACGCCCTCGGTGCCGGCCTCGAACAGCCCGACGGTCTGGAAGCACAGCTCGACCAGTCGCGGCCCGATCAGCACCGGCTCGTCGGTTTGCGGCGGCAGCTCGGCGGCGAATCGGGCGGCCGCGCCGTCGTCGCACCTCCACGCCGAACCGACCACCCGATAGGCCGGGCCGTGGAAGTAGAGCCGGTAGACCTGCTCCGGGCTCAGCGCGGGCACTTCGCCGCCGCGACCAGCGCCGCCGTCGGCGAGGGTGGGTGGCTCGGCCGTCAGCCGCACCGAGCCGGTGAAGTGCACGGTGCGCTGCGGCACCTCGCTGCCGGGCAGCGTGCGCTCGGCCGACAGTCGGCATTCGGCGACGAGGTCGTCCCCGTCGGGGCGTACCAGGGCCGTCACCGTCAGGGTGCGCGGTTCGTCCCGATAGAACTTGAGCGGCGCCCGGAAGTCGACGTTCTCGATGGCGGCGACGTGCAGGTCGGGCGCCAGCAGCCGGGCGGCTTCGGCGAACGTCTCCATGCCCATCACGCCGGGCAGCACCGGTGTGCCCTCGATGCGGTGGTGATCGAGGAACGGCCGGGTGGCCGGGTCGAGGGTGGTGTGCAGCACCAACCCGTCGCGCACGCTGGCGCGGACGACCTCGCCGATCATCGGCCCGACCGCCATCAGCGAGGCCGGGTTGATGCCGCCGGTGTCGTGCGGTTCGGCAGTGAGCGCGCCGAGCGCCCCGGCGACGACGACCTCGCCGTCGGTCAGGCCGGCGCCCAGTTCGCGCCTGATCCACGCCACCCCCGCCTCGGGCGGCAGCATCTCGACCCCGGCCGCCGCCATGATCTTCGGGATCGATCCGCGGGTGGCCATGCCGATGCCGCCCCAGGCGGTCCAGTCGATCGCCAGCGTCCTTACCTCCGGACGGGTGCGGCGCAAATTGCTCAGGATCTTGCACTGCAGGTCGTTGGCGGCGCTGTAGTCGGTCTGGCCCATGTTGCCGAACCGGCCTGCGACCGAGCTGAACGCCACGACGGCGCCCAGCGGAAGGTCGGCATGCAGCACGTTGAACAGGCCGTCGCCCTTGACGCCGAACACCAGGTCGAACTCGGCGGGCTCCTTGTCGGGAAGGCCGTGGCTGACCTCGACCCCGGCGGCGTGCAGCAGGACGTCGATGCGGCCGCTGGTCTCCCGCACTTGCGCCATCACTTTGTCCACCGCGGCCGCATCGGTGAGATCGACGCTGTGGTAGCGCGCCGAACCGCCGGCGGCCTCGACCGCACGAATTGCGGCCAGCGCGGCCTGCAAGCGCTCCAGGCGGGCCAGTTCCCGCTCGATCAGGACCGGTGTCGGGCGTTCGCCCCGCGCGCGCATCCGATCCGCCAGTTCCACCTTGAGCCCGTCGCGGTCTTCGGTGTACCGGCGCAGGTCGGGGTCGGCCGGGTCGGGTTCCGGCGTGAGGTCCAGCAGGTGGAAGGTGCCCCGCCAGGCCGCGGCGAGATCGGCGGTGATCGCCGACACGATGCTGCCGGCGGCCCCGGTGACGAGGAAGACCGGGTCGGGGCCGAGAGCCCCGCCCGCCTCGGCGGAAAACGGTCGCTCCGCCAGCCCGACGCCCCAGCGGCGGCCATCGGCGTGACCGACCTCGACACAACCGGGATCGCGGAGGGTCTCGTCGATCAGCGCGTCGGCCAGCGCCGCGGTCTTGCGGTTGACCGGGAAGTCGACCGCCTTGACCAGCGCCTCGGGGCGCTCGCGCCGGTATGCCTTGGCGAACCCGGTGACCGCTCCGCCCAGCGGGCAGGTCGCCCCGGTCGCGTCGTAGCCGTGGTATCCGCCCAGCCGGGTGGCCACGACCAGGAACGGGCTGCGCTCGTACAGGTGTCGCATGGTGGTGTAGAGGTTGCGCACCCGGCGTCGCAGCGCTTCGTGCCAGCCGGCGAGGTCCAAGCGCTCCAGCGGGCCCTCGTCGTCGAGGGCCGCCAGCCAGTAGACGCCGTCGACCCCGTCGCTCAGGACGGCGCTGACGTCGTCGTCTGGCCGCAGCGCCACCACGTCGACGCCGAGCCGGGTCAGCCGCGCGATCAGCGCATCCGCGACGCCGCCTTCGTCTCCCATGACGGCGACGCGCGTGCCTTTGTCGAGCGTGACTCCGGTGGGCACGCAGGCCGCGAGCTCTGGTCGCAGCGCGGGTACGGGCACCTGCCGGGTGATCCGGTCGGTGGCGGCAATGTCACCTTCGACGGCCGGCGGCACCGCGACGGCGCTTTGCGCCGCCTTCGGTGACTCAGCGGGCGCTTTTGGGTGGGCCTGGGCCTCCGCCTTCTCGCGGATCCAGGCGATCACATGGTTCAGCGTCGGAAAATCACGCAGCTTGAGGTTCTCATCGCGAGCCACCCCGTA
>NZ_LZSZ01000072.1:0-76478 GCF_001665645.1 Mycobacterium sp. 852002-30065_SCH5024008
CCCCCCCCCCCCCCCCCCCCCCCCCCCCCCCCCTTTTTTTTTTCACGCATAAGACGGCATACGAGATGTAGCTCCGTGTCGTGGGCTCGGAGATGTGTATAAGAGACAGGGTGCAGCTGCGGGGGCGGGCGGCGGCGGGGTCGACGACGGTTCGGGTGTCTCGCTCATTCCTGAATCATGCCCAGCGTCGCGACGGGCATAACAGGTTCGTGCCACAAACTTGCTGTGAATCGAGATCGGGCGGTTAGTTGCCGGTGACGAAACGACACGCAGCCCGGTGCTCTGGCGAGCACCGGGCCGCTGCTTGTTCAGGAACGGGTTGGACTACGGCGTCCGGGACGGGGCGACCGACGACGGAATCTGGCTGGGCCCGGGGGCGCCGGGGGTGGCAGACGCGGGTCCGCCCTGCTGGACGCCGGCGGGTCCACCCTGCTGGGCACCCGGGCCACCCGGACCGCCCATGCGGTGCGGATGCATCCACGCCGCGTGGTGCTTGTGGTGGTGGTGATGGCCACCGTGGTGTCCCAGCGCCATTCCGGTGAAGAAAATGACGGAGACGATGAACACTATTCCGGCGACAATGGCAACCCAGGCCGCGGCGATGAAGACCCTGGGGGTCTTGTAAAGCGCGGCTTCGGTTGCTGGTGCCGGGGCAGTTGCGGTGGAGGTCCGCGCAGTGGGGGTTTCAGATGTTTCACTCATGAGACAAATGATGAAGGTGTTAACACCAGTCGTGGCTATGCATTACTTAAGTAGCAGCTATGAGCTGAACGGCCGTCTTGCCTGGTAGAACGGCCAGCCTGCTCCATCGCAATTGCCGGCGAGCGGCTTTCCCCTATGCGGCAGACCCGCTGCAACCGGGAGCGCACTCCGCGCTCTGGACCACCCGTTTCTCGCACCGAACGCATTGGTTGGCGGCCTCCCAATCAGCCACCTGCTGCACCCCCGAAGACTTACGCTGCCTGAAACGCCTCAACCGTGACGTGGCCGCCCGCAGACCGACAACCGCCGACCCTGTATCAGGAGAAAGTATGACGCTATTTGTCAGTCACTCCAGCCAGGACAAGGCGGCGATCCAGGATCTCTTGAAGGCGTTGCGGGACGCGCGTCAGCACGTGTGGGTTGACGAAACGTTGGGCGGCGGTGACGCATGGTGGCGCACCATCCTCGAGGAAATCCGGGGCTGCGACGTCTTCGTCTTTGCACTGTCGAACAACTCGATGTCGTCGAAACCCTGCCAAGCCGAGTTGCGCTACGCCGAGGCTCTGCGCCGTCCGATCCTTCCCGTCCAGGTGGGTCCGGTCGATTCCATGCGGCTCACTCCGCTGGCGGAGACCCAGGTCATCGACTACCGAAATCCGGCCGTGGACAGCGGTATTCAGCTGATCGAAGCGGTGCACGAGTTGAAGGAAAAGCTTGAGCCGCTGCCGTCACCTCTGCCCGAGGAACCGCCGGTGCCCTTCGCCTACCTGATGCGGCTGGGCACCATCCTTTCCGACCCGGAGCTCAGCGCCCGCCAGCAGGCCGAGTTGGTGTCGGAGCTGAAGACGGGGCTGCACGAGGACGGGGCCGATCCGGCTGCGCGCCGCGACATCGCCCGATTGCTGTCCAAGCTGCGCGACCGTCCCGATGTCACCTATCAGGCGCGAAACAGCATCGATGCGCTGCTGAAGTCGGTTGACGACGAACCTACAACCGAAGCCACGGCGCCTGTTGCGACGCCCGGCTCGCCAGCGGAACCCGAATCGGGAGCGGTCCCGGGAGAGGGCTCCGACGCCGCGCCCCCGCACGCTCCCAAGATCGGCAAGAGTCACCGGCCGCGCGCCAGGTGGCTCATCGCCGGCGGCGCGGGTTTGGCCGTTCTGGTCGCAATCATCGTCGCCGCGGTGCTGCTCCTCCGGCCCAAGCCGGGTCCTGCCCCCCTGCCCCTGGAGTCCATCCTGCTGAGCGACGCGGAGATCAACTCGATCACGGGCACCTCCAATATGGTGAAAACCCCGGACAACCAAGGCAAGACGTTCAAGGACGTCAGCAAGGCAGTTGACGTGTCTCCGCGGTGGTGCATGGGCGTGCTCTATCCCGGTGCCGACCTGACGTATGAAGACAGCGGAGAAAAGGGACTCGACTGGGCGGCGTTGGAGGATTCGGGGGGCTGGGTACGGGCAGGCGAGGGCAATCATCACTTCGTCGACCAAGCCGTGGCGGCCTTTCCGACCAGAGATCAGGCCCTGGACTTTGTGAGGCGCTCAGCGAACGAATGGGCGGCCTGCGACGGGAAGACGGTGACCGCGACCTACCTCGACAACGGCCGCGCATACACGTGGATCGTCGAAAACCTCACCGGGCATGCCCCGCAGATCACTCAGATGTACAGACAACAGGGCGACGGTCCCTACGCGTGCCAGCGGGTGTTGCAGGCGGCGTCCAGTTATGCGATCGACGTCAAGGTGTGCGGGGACCACATCACCGATGAGGGCACCGTGATCGCCGGGAAAATGGCCGTCAAGGTGCCGAAGTCCGCGGGCCCCAAGTTCTGAAGGCGCGGCCGTCCTCACTTCTGCTGTGTGCGGATCACCTGCAGACCGGCCGAGGCGAGCAGGGCGGGGATCTCCCGCACAAACATGCGGTCGTAGTCGGCGACGTCGTCGGGCAGGTCTGAGAAGGGCACCAGATACGGGGTCCTCTTGTTTTCGATGTCCTTCTCACCGGAGGACCATCCGTCGGCGAGGCGCTCGGCCATCCAGCGGTCGTGTTCGGCGACCGCGAGCGTCTCGGCCTCATCGGTGCTGAACAGGAATTCCGATGCGTCCCAGTCCCGCAAGGGCGCAAGGTCACAACCGATGCTTCGCAGCTTGACCCCAATGTGGCGCGCCTGCGAGCGGCTGGAATCTTTGCGTGATTCGTCGAGCTCCGACCACGGTGGCGCAGGCTTGCCGGACCCGAGTTGTTCGGCGCACCACCGACGGTGGATGGCATGGGCGATGGCCTCGTACGAACCGCCGCGGGTGAGTTCGACCGTGCAGGTTCGTTCGAGGGTCGGGAAGACGTCGATGTCGGGTCCGCCGGCGCTGCCGGCCTCGTCGAGGAGGCGGGCAACCCCGCGCGACCGGGCCAGCGCGACGACCAAGGGGACCGCCGCATCCAGTTCATGCCTCAACTGCAACGCCAGCTCAACGGATTGCTCGTCGTTGTCGGCGGTCACGTAGGCGCGGGCCAGCGGTGGCGCTCCCGCATCCGCGTGGTAGGCGCCCAGCCGGTGGATGTTGCTGACAGCCGCGGGCAGCGTGATGAAGCTGCAGACCTGCTCGAGGGCGGGATAGTGGCCGAGGAGCAACTGCACCCGGTGGTCGGCCTGGTTGTCGACGACGGTGACCACCAGCGCCGCGGTGTCGTCGCCGCGGTGGTCATACCAATCTCGGGCGGCGTGGTACACCACCCAGGCGCCCAGCGCATCGAGGCCGGCGATGAGGATGTGCGGGCGGTCGCGCCCGGTATCGACGGGAAACTCGTCGAGCAGCAACCGCGCGCCGATCTCGTCGGTGTTGAAGAAGTCCAGCGCCGACGCCGCATCGGCGCGCTCGGCCTCCCGGATCCTCAGCAGCGCGCACAGCTCCGGGTCTCCGATCTGGGCCAGACAGGTCAGCACATTGCCGGAACGACCACCCGCAAGCAGGCTGGCAACGGCGACGATCTCGGTGTTGACCGCGTCGTTCGGACACAGCGCGAGCAGCCGCGATGCGCGTCGTACACCGGCCGCCTGCAGGATTCGTTCCTGCTGCGCATCGCCGACGATCACCGGCACACCCCAGCCGTGGCACAGCTGCATGTTCGGATTCGCCGCGTCCGAGTCGATGACAACCACCCGATCCCCGGCCTCGCGGAGGTGGTGCAGAAACGCACTGCCCACATCTCCGAGCCCGCAGACGACCACGTGGCCGGTCATCAGCGGTATCCGCATCTGCTGCACCCGGTCGCGGAACAGCGACGCCAACCCGCTGAGCCCCGCGAAGCCGGCGACGAGCGGGGCCAGGAAGCGGGCGATATCCAGAGTGACGGGCAGGTGATCGTCGACCGGTGTCGACGCCGTGAACAGCTTGAAGCTCCAGAAGACGATGTCGCTCGGTTCAGGATGACGCTTCCACAACTGCCAGAACCCGATATTGCCCAGAACGAGCGCCGCGACGCCCACCCCGGCGAGGACGTGCCAGCGGTAGTCGGCCAATAACAGTGCGAACGACCGCAGAGAAGTCATCACAGAGCGCCGAGCACCGCGACTGCCGTTCACGCCAATATCGTTTCACCGCTGGTCAGCGATGTCTGGCATATTGCCGCAGCGGGAGGCGACTTCTCGCTAGTCGGGCTTGAACGGATTGACGGCGAACTGGATCACCCGATACGGCGCCGCCACGCGCGCGCGAGTGTCCCACTGGCTGACGAAGATTCGCAGCTCGTCGAGCGTCGAGCCGGGCGAGATGTATCCGCCGTACGGTTGCGCGAGCCGGTTGTCGTAGGGCGGCGGCAGGCTTTCCGCCGGCTCCGGCCACTCGTCGTGCTGCACCACCGTGGTCACCGGCGCGTCGCCCAGCGACGTCGGATCGTCGGCCACCCGGACCTCCATGTTGCCGGTGACCGCGTTGAAATACGACAGCACGGCCTTCCCGTCGATTTGCCGCACGCTCATCTCCCCCACCGCGTCCGGCCACAGCGGGGTCGGGGGCTTGCCCCAACCGCCGTTGGGTCCGGCCGCCCAGCCCTGCCATCGGGACCGGTCGGTAAACGTTTGCGGGGTGGCTCTATACAGCACGACGGGATCCCTGCGGGTGAAGCTGTCGGCCACGATGTACACCCAGCCGGTGGGCGAGTCCGGCGTCGGGATCGGGTCGTAGTAGCCGCTGATCTGTGTCTGCGAGCCGCCCTGGTACGAGGCGGGTCGGCGCGACCCGGCGATGGTCTGCCAGCCCGCCCGCGCGGGCTCGGCCGTTACGAGCCGGGAGCTTTGCGGCTCCAGGTTCTTCGTCGTCGTCACCATCATGTAGTTGCGCCGATTGATCTGCACCACGCCCGCGGGCAGCTGCGAGGTACCCGGCGGAGCGGGATCGGCCAGCAGCGGGTTGCTCACCCCGGTCACGCCGGTGTAGCGCACGCCGGCCGGGTCGTCGACGGAAGCGGTGTCCACGTGCAGCGCCACCGGCGCGTACCAGCCGCCGAACCCGACGCCTTGGCCGGCGAAGCTGTCGCCGCAGACCTGCAGCAGTTCGGTAGGGAACTCGACGAACTCACAGAGGTCGGTCGCGCCGATGCCGTAGTCGCCGGTTGGGGTGCCGGTGCCGGCCGTGGGGCCGATCCGCAGCACCTGGCCAGGCGCCAGCGGCTGCACGATTGGTTCGGGGACCGGCGCTGGCGGGTCGGCGTGCGCGGTCCAAAACCATTGCGGCACAAACAGAATCAGAGCAAGCGAGCACCGCACGACCAGTCGGGTGTGGGCGGTGCTCACCCGCCTATTACAGCTGGGCGGCCAGCAGCTCGGCAATCTGGATGGTGTTCAGCGCGGCCCCCTTGCGCAGGTTGTCTCCCGAAACGAACAGGGCGAGGCCGCGCCCGTCGGGGACACCCGGGTCATGCCGGATGCGGCCGACCAGCGATTCGTCCACGCCCGCGGCCGCCAACGGGGTCGGCACGTCGACGACTTTGACGCCGGGCGCGCCGTCGAGCAGGGCCCGGGCACGCTCGGGCGACAGCGGCCGGGCGAACTCGGCGTTGATCGACAACGAGTGCCCGGTGAACACCGGCACCCGCACGCAGGTCCCGCTGACCGCCAGGTCGGGGATGCCGAGGATCTTGCGGCTCTCGTGCCGCAGCTTCTGGTCCTCGTCGGTCTCCCCGGAACCGTCGTCGACCAGGGACCCGGCCAGCGGCACCACGTTGAAGGCGATCGGCGCGACGTAGGTCTTGGGCGCCGGAAACTCGACCGCGGAGCCGTCGTGCACCAACTGCTCGGCGTGGTCGATGACCGCGCGTGCCTGCGTCGCCAGCTCCTCGACGCCGACCAGCCCGCTGCCCGACACCGCCTGATAGCTCGAGACCACCAGGCGGGTCAGCCCGGCCTCGTCGTGCAGCACCTTGAGCACCGGCATCGCGGCCATCGTGGTGCAGTTCGGGTTGGCGATGATGCCTTTGGGTCTGCGGTGCGCGTCCCGCTCGAAGTTCACCTCGGACACCACCAGCGGCACGTCGGGGTCCTTGCGCCACGCCGACGAGTTGTCGATCACCGTCACCCCGGCCGCGGCGAACCGCGGCGCCTGAACCAGCGACATCGTCTTGCCGGCGGAGAACAGCGCGATGTCCAGCCCGGTCGGGTCAGCGGTCGCCGCGTCCTCGACCTCGATCTCCTGGCCGCGAAATTCCAGCTTGCGCCCCTGCGAGCGGGACGACGCGAAAAACCGCACCGACGTGGCCGGGAAGTCCCGCTCGTCGAGCAACCTGCGCATCACCTGGCCCACCTGGCCGGTGGCGCCTACCACCCCAATGGCAACCATCTATCTACCCGTTCCCGCATACACCGTCGCCGACTCGTCGCCGCCGAGCCCGAACGCTTCGTGCAACGCCACGACGGCCTTGTCTAGTTCGGTGTCGCGGCACAGCACCGAGATGCGGATCTCGGAGGTGGAGATCAGCTCGATGTTGACGCCCACCTCCGCCAGCGCCTCACAGAAGGTCGCGGTGACGCCGGGATGGCTGCGCATGCCCGCGCCGATCAGCGACACCTTGCCGATGTGGTCGTCGTAGAGCAGCGAAGTGAAGCCGATCTCGTCCTTGAGTGCGTCCAGCTTGGCCACCGCCGTCGGCCCGCTGTCCCGCGAGCAGGTGAAGGTGATGTCGGTCTTGCCGTCCTCGACCTTGGAGACGTTCTGCAACACCATGTCGATGTTCACGTCGGCGTCCGCGACGGCCCGGAACACCCGGGACGCATACCCGGGGATATCGGGGATGCCGACGATGGTCACCTTGGCCTCGCTGCGATCGTGCGCGACTCCGGTCAGGATGGGGTCTTCCATGGCTATGTCCTTGATCGATCCGACGACGACGGTGCCTGGCTTGTCCGAGTACGACGAGCGGACGTGCACCGGAATGTTGTAGCGGCGGGCGTATTCCACACAGCGCAGCATCAGCACCTTCGCGCCGCACGCCGCCATCTCGAGCATCTCCTCGAAGGTCACCTTGTCCAGCCGCCGCGCGTTGTGCACGATGCGCGGGTCGGCGGTGAAGATGCCGTCCACGTCGGTGTAGATCTCGCAGACGTCGGCGTGCAGCGCGGCGGCCAGGGCCACCGCGGTGGTGTCCGAGCCGCCGCGGCCCAGCGTCGTGACGTCGCGGGTGTCCTGGCTGACGCCCTGGAACCCGGCGACCAGCACGATGCGCTCCTCGTCGAGCGCTTCCTGCAGCCGCCCCGGGGTGACCTCGATGATCTTCGCGTTGCCGTGGGTCCCGGTGGTGATGACGCCGGCCTGCGAACCGGTGAACGAGCGCGCCTGCGCTCCCAGCGACTCAATCGCCATGGCCACCAACGCGTTGGAGATGCGCTCGCCGGCGGTCAGCAACATGTCGAGCTCGCGCGGCGGCGGGGCCGGGCACACCTGCTGGGCCAGGTCCATCAGGTCGTCGGTGGTGTCGCCCATGGCCGAGACCACCACGACGACGTCGTTCCCCTGCTTCTTGGTCGCGACGATGCGCTCGGCGACACGACGGATCCGATCGGCGTCGGCCACCGAGGATCCGCCGTACTTTTGCACGACGAGCGCCACTACTTTTCCCGCCCTTCCGGCACGTTTTAAGCCCACAACAGGATACGTGGCTGCGCATAACGGTTTACGCAGCGTTGCTAAGCACCACAGCCTGCGGTTTTGAGCGAGTTTTAGCGCAATTTTCTCCGCGACGCCAATCGCGGTAGAGTTCTCCTCGTGCAGCGGGTGCTCCTCCTCGGACGCCGCGACGGGGTCTGATCCAGACCGGCTTCCCGTCGCGGGTGTTCGCGATGCGCCGGTCTGAGGTTCCTTCTGACACCCCGGAGCAACTACCGTGACTTCCAATCCCGACGCCTATACGTCAACACGTTCGATCGTCAAACCCGCGGGCCCGCCGGGGCCCGGCCAGCCCGCATGGAACCCCCAGCGCGGTTCCGCGATGCCGGTCAACCGGTACCGGTCCTTCGCCGAGGAAGTCGAGCCGATCCGGCTTCCCGACCGCACCTGGCCCGACCGTGTCGTCGACCGCGCCCCGCTGTGGTGCGCGGTGGACCTGCGCGACGGCAATCAGGCGCTGATCGACCCGATGAGCCCCACCCGCAAGCGCCGCATGTTCGATCTGCTGGTCCGCATGGGGTACAAGGAGATCGAGGTCGGCTTCCCGTCGGCCAGTCAAACCGACTTCGACTTCGTTCGCGAGATCATCACCGACGGCGCCATTCCCGACGACGTCACCATCCAGGTGCTGACCCAGTGCCGTCCCGAACTCATCGAACGCACCTTCATCGCGTGCGAGGGCGCGCCGCGGGCCATCGTGCACTTCTACAACTCGACGTCAATCCTGCAGCGCCGCGTGGTTTTTCGCGCCGACCGGGCCGCTGTGCAGGCAATCGCCACCGACGGCGCGCGCAAGTGCGTCGAGGAGGCAGCCAAATACCCTGGCACACAATGGCGTTTCGAATACTCGCCGGAGTCCTACACCGGAACCGAGCTGGAGTACGCGAGGCAGGTGTGTGACGCCGTCGGCGAGATCATCGCGCCGACGCCGGAAAACCCGATCATCTTCAACCTGCCCGCCACGGTGGAGATGGCCACTCCCAACGTCTACGCCGACTCGATCGAGTGGATGAGCCGTAATCTGGCCAACAGGGAATCCGTCATCCTGAGCCTGCACCCGCACAACGACCGCGGAACAGCCGTCGCCGCAGCCGAATTGGGCTTCGCCGCCGGCGCCGACCGGATCGAGGGCTGCCTGTTCGGCAACGGCGAGCGCACCGGCAACGTGTGCCTGGTGACGCTGGGGCTCAACCTGTTCTCCCGCGGCGTGGACCCTCAGATCGACTTCTCCAACATCGACGAGATCCGTCGCACGGTGGAGTACTGCAACCAGCTGCCGGTGCCCGAGCGTCACCCCTACGGCGGGGACCTGGTCTACACCGCGTTCTCCGGCAGCCATCAGGACGCGATCAACAAGGGCCTGGACCAGATGAAGATCGATGCGGACGCCGCGGACGCCGACGTCGAGGACATGCTGTGGCAGGTGCCGTACCTGCCGATCGACCCCAAGGACGTCGGTCGCACCTACGAGGCGGTGATCCGCGTCAACTCGCAGTCCGGCAAGGGCGGCGTGGCCTACATCATGAAGTCCGACCACGGCCTGGCGCTGCCGCGGCGGCTGCAGATCGAGTTCTCCCAGGCAATCCAGAAGATCACCGAGGGTGAGGGCGGCGAGGTCTCCCCGAAGGAGATGTGGGACGCGTTCTACGAGGAGTACCTGGCCCCGGTCTGGCCGCTGGAGCGGATGAAGCAGCGGGTCGAGGCTTCCGAGGAAGACAGCGGCACCACCACGATCGCCGCGACCGTGAAGGTCAACGGGACCGAGACCGAGATCAGCGGCGCCGGCAACGGCCCCCTGGCGGCGTTCGTGCACGCGCTGGGTGGCGTGGGGTTCGACGTCGCGGTCCTCGACTACTCCGAGCACGCGATGAGCGCCGGTGACGACGCGCAGGCCGCCGCGTACGTGGAGGCGTCGGTCAACGGCCGCACGGTGTGGGGTGTCGGCATCGCGCCGTCGATCACCACCGCGTCGCTGCGCGCCGTCGTGTCGGCGGTCAACCGCGCGTCGCGCTAGGGCCGATCGCAAGCGCGGCGCTGGCGCCGGGCGCCGCGGGTCGACACCAAAGCGCTAGGGCCGATCGCAAGCGCGGCGCTGGCGCCGGGCGCCGCGGGTCGACACCAAAACGCTAGGCGGGCCCCGCCGCCACAGCGCTGTGGCGGAAGGGCCCGTCAATGGCCTCGCGTGTCGCCGCCGCCCTAAGGGTCGCGAAGCCGGCTAGCGCATGCGCCGTTCAGAAATAGTGTCGGCGGCCGGCGACGGGGCGTCCGACGTTGCCCAGGACCGCCAGGATCGCGCCGATGACCAACAGGATGATCCCGATCGTCCACAGGATCGAGATCTTGAGCAGAAATCCTGCGACCAGCAGGACGATGCCGAGAATGATCATGGTGAGCCTTCCCCTCCGGATGCGTGACTACCTCGTGCGGCCGGTTGCCCGGCACCGAATTCAGTCGACCACCCCTAAGGGGGGTACCAATACACCCCTAGGTAGGTAATCTTCCCGCCATGACGCGACCGTCACGCGCCAGCGCGCCGATCACCGTCGCGCTCGTCGACGACTATGACGTCGTCGTGAAGGGCGTCGCCAACATGTTGGACCCCTACCGGGACCGCGTCGTCATTGCGGAACTGGACTCCACCATGCCCGTCGACGACGCCGTCGACATCGTGCTGTACGACTCATTCGCCCAACCCGAATCCGATCAAGAGGAGATCGGAGTTCTGACGGCGAACCCCCGAGCACGCCGGGTTGTCGTCTACACCTGGAACTTTCACCCCGACCTCGTCGAGAGCGCACGGCGGCATGGCGCTCACGGATATCTGTCCAAGACCCTGCCGGCCCGCGAACTGGTCGCCGCTTTGGAGGCGGTGCATTCGGGCGAGGTGGTCATCAGCCCGGTGACCGGGCGACCCCGCAGCGCACCCGGGCTGGACTGGCCGGGCCGTAACGAAGGGCTCAGCGACCGGGAAGCGGAGATCCTGGCGCTGATCACCCAGGGTAAGAGCAATGCCGACGTGGCACGGTTGACCTACCTGAGCCCCAACACGGTGAAGTCGTACATCCGCACCATCTATCGCAAAATCGGCGTCGGCAGTCGGACCCAGGCCGTCCTGTGGGGTGTGCATCACGGGTTCACACCTGACCATCACCGCATCGAGCACTGGCGCGGTGGCCCCTGACCGAGCTCAGAACAGCGCGAGCTGCTGGTCGACCGCGGTGGTGTCGGTGAACTCCTCCATGCTGGTGCCGCCGACGACCGCGCGGATGGAGTCCATGAATTGCGCGTCGGAGACCACCGGCACCCCGAGCTGCTTAGCCAGGTAGCCCTTGCCCTGGTCCGGGGCGGGGTCGTTGCAGACGACTAGCGATGTTTCCCCGTCGATGGCATCGCTATAGGCCAGCCCCGCGTGCAGGATGCGTTCGACCAGTTCCTCGTGGGTGCGCCCGACCTCGGCCGCCAGGGCCACCCGCATGCCCTGCACCAGCGGCCGGCCGGAAACATACAGCCCGGGGTTGAGGTACGGGCAGGGCATCCGCGAGGCCAACACCTTCAACGGGCGCAGCTCGTCGTGGGTGACGCGCCCATTCGGCCATCGCCGCCGGGTCACCGGATGCACCGGTAGCCAGATGTCGCGCTCGCACGCCCGCTTGAGCGCCGACGCCAGCACACCGGTCAAGACCAGCGCGTCGTCGAAGGCGTCGTGCGGCCGTTCCTGGGTCACGCCCCAGTGCGCCGCCAGGGTCTCCAACCGCAGGTTGTCGATGCCGAGATCCAGCCGCCGGGCCAGCTCGACCGTGCACATGACGGAGTCGATGGGTAGTTCGGCCTCGGCGAGCTCGGCTTCCGCGGCCAGGAACGCGTAGTCGAACGCGACGTTGTGGGCCACCAGCGTGCGGCCGTCGAGCACCTTGACCACGTCGTCGACGATGTCGGCGAACTGCGGTTGATCTTCCAGCATGGCGGTGGTCAAGCCGTGCACGTGGGTGGGACCGGGATCGACCCCGGGGTTGAGCAGGCTGACCACCGATTGCTCGACGCGCCCGTCGTCGTCGAGGCCGAGCACCGCCAGGCTGATGACCCGTGCCTGACCCGGGCGAAAGCCCGAGGTCTCGACGTCGATGACAGCCCAGCCCCCGTCCGGCTCGCTGGCCGGTCGCCCCCAGGACACCCGGTTCATGATTTGAGGATGGCACGTCCGACCGACAACGCCTGGTCGCTGCGCTGCCGTGTCGGCGCTGAATTCGAAGCGGCGGCGGGCCGCCTCTAAACTCACCCGCGTGGTAACCACCCGTGCACGGCTCGCCCTCGCCGCGGGAGCGAGCGCGCGCTGGGCTTCGCGGGTGACCGGACGCGGGGCCGGCGCGATGATCGGCGGGCTGATCGCGATGACCCTGGACCGCTCGGTCCTCCGTCAGCTGGCGGCCGGTCGGCGCACCGTCGTCGTCACCGGAACCAACGGGAAGTCGACCACCACCCGGATGACCGCCGCCGCGCTGGGCACGCTGGGTTCGGTGGCCACCAACGCCGAAGGCGCCAACATGGACGCCGGGCTGGTGGCCGCGCTGGCGGCGAACCGCGAGGCGCCGCTGGCGGCCCTGGAAGTCGACGAGATGCACGTGCCGCACGTGTCGGACGCCGTGGATCCCGCCGTCGTCGTGCTGCTCAACCTGTCGCGCGACCAGCTGGACCGGGTCGGCGAGATCAACGTCATCGAACGCACCCTGCGCGCCGGGCTGGCCCGGCACCCGAACGCCGTCGTCGTCGCCAACTGCGACGACGTCCTCATGACGTCGGCGGCCTACGACAGCCCGAACGTGGCGTGGGTGGCAGCGGGGGGCTCGTGGGCGAACGACTCGGTCAGCTGCCCGCGCAGCGGCGAGGTGATCGTCCGAGACAGGGGGCATTGGTATTCCACCGGCGCCGACTTCAAGCGGCCCAGCCCGCAGTGGTGGTTCGACGACCACACGCTGTACGGGCCCGACGGGCTGGCCCTGCCGATGCGGTTGGCGCTGCCGGGCGCGGTGAACCGCGGCAACGCCGCCCAGGCCGTGGCCGCCGCCGTCGCGCTGGGCGCCGACCCCGCGAAGGCCGTGGCGGCCGTGTCGAGCGTCGACGAGGTCGCCGGGCGCTACCGGACCGTCCGGGTCGGCGCTCACGAGGCGCGGATCCTGCTGGCCAAGAATCCGGCCGGCTGGCAGGAGGCGCTGTCGATGGTGGACAAGCAGGCGGCCGGGGTCGTCATCGCGGTCAATGGGCAGGTGCCCGACGGCGAGGACCTGTCCTGGCTGTGGGACGTGCGCTTCGAGCATTTCGAGAAGACGGCGGTTGTCGCCGCCGGCGAGCGGGGCACCGACCTGGCGGTGCGCCTCGGCTACGCGGGCGTCGACCACACCCTGGTGCATGACACCGTGGCGGCCATCGCGTCCTGCCCGCCGGGGCGGGTCGAGGTCGTCGCCAACTACACCGCCTTCCTTCAGCTGCAACGGGCGTTGGCGCGCCATGGCTGATTCGACGGTGCGGATCGGGCTGGTGTTGCCCGACGTGATGGGCACCTACGGCGACGGCGGCAACGCGCTGGTGCTGCGTCAGCGGCTGCGGTTGAGGGGGATCGCCGCGGAGATCGTCGAGATAACGCTGGCCGACCCGGTGCCGGACTCACTGGACGTCTACACCCTGGGCGGGGCGGAGGACTACGCGCAGCGGTTGGCCACCAAGCACCTGATCAAGCACCCCGGGCTGCAGCGCGCCACCGAGCGCGGAGCGCCCGTGCTGGCGATCTGCGCCGCCGTTCAGGTGCTGGGGCGGTGGTACGAGACGTCGGCGGGTGAACGGGTCGACGGCGTGGGCCTGCTCGACGCGACCACCTCGCCGCAGAACGTCCGCACCATCGGCGAACTGATCACCAAGCCGCTGTTGCCGGGCCTGACCCAACGGCTCACCGGTTTCGAGAACCACCGGGGCGGCACCGTGCTAGGCCCGGCCGCGTCGCCGCTGGGCGCGGTGGCCAAGGGCGCGGGCAACCGGGCGGGCGACGGCTTCGACGGCGCGGTGCAGGGCGGCGTCGTGGCCACCTATATGCACGGGCCGTGCCTGGCCCGCAATCCCGAGCTGGCCGACCTGCTGCTGAGCAAGGTCGTGGGTGAGCTGGCGCCGCTGGACCTGCCCGAGGTGGACTTGCTGCGCCGGGAACGGTTAGGGGCGCGCTGACGTGCGGAATGACATCGCGAGAAGCGGCCGGCCGGGGTTGGCGGGCGGCGGAGCCCTGCTAGTCGCGGCCGCATTGATTACGCCGGTGCCGGCGCACGCCACCCCGGAGGTGCCGAGCGGTCGTTACACCGTGCTCTATACCGACAGCGACAAGTCGACCACGTGGCTTTTCGCCCCCTGCGGGTCGGACTGCACTCTGGCGACCTCGCAGGACGGCGGGACGTTCGTCATCAGCTGGGAGTTCGACCTCGCGAACGGACGCTGGACCCACAGCGGCGCGACGCAGGCGCCGTGCGCGAACGGAACATCGGTTCCGGCAACCGTCGACTACAGCTTCGACGCCGTGTCGCTTGCCGGTGAGGGCCGGACGACCACGTCCGACGGGTGTGGCGGTCCAGGCTCGACCGTCACCCGGCCGTTCCGATTGACCAAAACCTGAGCGACCTCAGACCATCGCCCGCCGGCCCGCCAGCGCGCGGCCCAGCGTCAGTTCGTCGGCGAACTCCAGGTCGCCACCCATCGGCAGCCCCGACGCGATCCGCGTCACCGTCAGCCCCGGGATGTCGCGCAACATCCGCACCAGGTAGGTGGCCGTCGCCTCACCCTCGGTGTTCGGGTCGGTGGCAATGATCACCTCGGTGATGTCGACGTCGTCGACCCGCTCACCGATCCGGCTCAGCAGCTCGCGGATCCGCAGCTGATCGGGCCCCACGCCCGAAAGCGGATCCAGCGCGCCGCCCAACACGTGGTACCGGCCGCGGAACTCGCGGGTGCGCTCGACGGCCTGGATGTCCTTCGGCTCCTCGACGACGCACACCAGCGAGCCGTCCCGGCGTGGGTCCGAGCAGATCCGGCAGCGCTCGTTGTCGGAGACGTTGCCGCACACCGCGCAGAACCGCACGCCGTCGCGGACCTTCCCCAGCGCCGCGGTCAGCCGGTCGATATCCGGCGGTTCGACCGACAACAGGTGGAAGGCGATGCGCTGGGCGCTCTTTGGCCCGATGCCCGGCAGCTTGCCGAGCTCGTCGATCAGATCCTGGACGGGTCCTTCAAACATGTCGGAAGATCTAGAGCCCCGGCGCCGGGGCCGGAGGCTGGCCCGGGGGTGGGCCGCCGAAACCGCCGGCCAGCGCGCCCAGCCGCTCCTGCGCCATGCGGGTGACCTGCTTCGACGCGTCGCCCATGGCCCCGACGATCAAGTCCTGCAGCGTCTCGACGTCCCCGGGGTCGACGACCTTGGGATCGATCTGCACCGCGACCACCTCGCCGCTGCCTTTGACGGTCACCCTGACCAAGCCTCCGCCGGCCTGCCCGTGCACCTCGGCATTGGCCAGCTGTTGCTGGGCTTCCATCAACTTCTGCTGCATCTCCTGCGCCTGGGCCAGCAGCGCCGACATGTCGCCTCCGGGTTGCATGACAGTCCCCTCGCATCTTGGTCTCGAGTTGGTTTCGCCTGCGGGTGTCCGGCGATTCGAAACACCCAGCGTAGACCGCGCGACGCTACCTTTGCGCCGTGGACCTACGAGTGAGCAGGCGTGTCGGCATCAGGTTGGTCATCGGCGTGCTGGTGGCCGCTTCGGCCGCGATCACCCCGACCGCCGCCCCGCCGGCATGGGGGGTCCCCTCCAACATCGCCGGCATGGTGGTGTTCATCGATCCCGGCCACAACGGCTCCAACGACGCGTCCATCGGCCGCCAGGTGCCGACCGGTCGCGGGGGCACCAAGGATTGCCAGGCGAGCGGGACGTCGACCAACAGCGGCTACCAGGAACACACCTTCACCTGGGACACCGCGCTGCGCGTCCGCGCGGAGTTGAACGCCCTCGGCGTCCGGACCGCCATGGCGCGCGGCAACGACACCGGGCTGGGGCCGTGCGTCGACGAGCGCGCCAACATGGCCAACGCGTTGCACCCAAACGCCGTCCTGAGCATCCACGCCGACGGCGGCCCGGCATCGGGCCGGGGATTCCACGTCAACTATTCGGCCCCGCCACTCAACCAGGTCCAGGCCGGACCGTCGGTGCAGTATGCCCGGATCATGCGCGACCAGATGCAGACCTCCGGGATTCCGCCGGCCAACTACATCGGCCAGAACGGGCTGTACGGACGCTCGGACCTCGCCGGGCTGAACCTGGCGCAGTACCCGTCGATCCTGGTCGAGTGCGGGAACATGAAGAACCCCGCGGACTCGGCGCTGATGGAGTCGGCCGAGGGCAGGCAGAAGTACGCCGACGCGATGGTCCGCGGCGTCGCGGGTTTCCTCGCCTCGCAGGGCCAGGCGCGCTAGGCGCACGCCGCCTCCCCGCCGGCCGTGCGACCAATCGCGGCTTAACGCACAGCTAACTCCTAGGTCGCTTCGAAGAATTTGCCTCAACCCGGCGCGCTCCGGGGTCACCTTATGTATGGTTTGTTGCACGCATGTCGACTTGCGGTGGGAGAGCCGATGATCAACCCGTCGACGACGACAACGACAACTTGTTCGCCTGGGCCGGCGACAACCGGCGCGGGACAACTTCTGGCGGGCCTCCGCCCGAGTCGCAGCCGGTTGCCGGATGGTCGAGATCGCAGCCATTCGCGCTGCATCTTCGCGGCGCGCGACGACGAAACGACGGCGGCCGAGCCACCCCGGTCGTCCATTCCTATGGCTTCAAGCCGGGCGAAGTCGGATGGAGTTTGAGGACCCCGCCCTTCCAATGACGAGGCGACAATCAAATGTCCGGCCTCCGCGAAACTCTGGCCACTTCGGTACCAAATGCCGACCGAGCCTATTGCCGAATACCGGGGCTTTGGGCACCCCAGATTTGCTTAGTCGGGTAATCAGCAAAGTGCAGCGAGGGCCGGAACCACGCCGCGTCGATTTCTTCGAGGTGGACGGCCGAATTTTCCAGGGGACGGCCGATTATTCGGCCGTCGAACCGAACTTCGGTTATGTCTTTGCGCTGGTAGACCTGGCGATTCCGGCCCGTGAGCCCGACAGTCGATCAATTGGAATGCGCACCGGTATGGCGTCCGGCATCGGTCGTATCCCGCCGCAACCAATTGTCGAAGATGCGTCGACTCGACCAGGCGCGCCCATCGACAAATACGAATTCGACCGCGGTTACCGCCCCGCCGGATAAGAAGAGGTGAAGGGCCGTGGAGAAACCAACTTTCACTCCCACTGCTGTCATCGGCATGGCCTGTCGACTGCCTGGCGGCATCGACTCCCCCGAGCGGCTGTGGGAGGCGTTGCACCGTGGGGACGACCTGATCACGGAAGTGCCGCCGGACCGATGGGACGCCGACGAGTATTACGACCCCCAGCCGGGGGTTCCGGGTCGGTCGGTGACGAAGTGGGGCGGGTTCCTCGATGACGTCGCCGGGTTCGATTGCGAGTTCTTCGGGATCAACGAGCGCGAGGCCACCGCGATCGACCCCCAGCACCGGTTGCTGCTGGAAACTTCCTGGGAGGCCATGGAGCACGCCGGCCTGACGCGAGAGACCATGGCCGACTCGCTAACCGGTGTGTTCGTCGGTCTGACGCACGGCGACTATCAACTGCTGGCCGCCGATGCGAACGCGGTGGAGGCGCCGTACGGGTTCACCGGCAGCAGCTTCAGTCTGGCGTCGGGGCGGATCGCGTACGCCATGGGCATTCACGGTCCCGCGATGACGGTGGACACCGCATGTTCGTCGGGTCTGACCGCGGTGCACCTGGCCTGCCACAGCCTGAGCGACGGTGAAAGCGACCTTGCCCTGGCGGGTGGCGCGGCGGTGATCCTGGATCCGCGGAAGTTCGTCGCAGGTTCCGCGGAAGGCATGCTTTCCCCCACCGGTCGGTGTCATGCGTTCGACGTCGCGGCTGACGGGTTCGCGTCTGCTGAAGGCTGCGTCGTCGTATTACTCAAACGGTTGCCCGACGCGCTGCGTGACGGTGATCGGATTTTGGCGGTAATCCGCGGCACTGCCGCCAACCAAGACGGCCACACCGTCAACATCGCCACACCGTCGCGCGCGGCGCAGACCGCGGTGTACCGGGCGGCGCTGGCCGCCGCCGGCGTCGACGCCCGCAGCGTCGGCATGGTCGAGGCGCACGGCACCGGCACGCCCGTCGGTGACCCGATCGAATACGCCAGCCTGGCCGCCGTTTACGGCACCGACGTCCCCTGCGCGCTGGCGACGGTGAAGACCAACCTGGGTCATGCGCAGTCGGCCGCCGGAACGCTCGGGCTGATGAAGACGATCCTGGCGTTGCAGCACGGCATGATCCCGCAGAATCTGCACTTCGCGCGGCTGCCCGACGAAATGGCCGCAATCGACACCAAACTGTTTGTGCCGCAGACGATCACACCGTGGCCGACGAATGGTCATCATCCCCGGCGGGCGGCGGTGTCGTCGTACGGGCTTTCGGGAACGAACGCACACGCCATAGTGGAGCAAGCCCCGGCGCAGGTTCCGGAAGCCGCTGTGCCCGAGTCGGCCGTACCTCTGCTCTTCCCGCTGTCGTCCACCTCGGCCGACGAATTGCGTCGCACCGCCGGCCGCCTGGGCGACTGGGTCGCAGCGCATGAGGATGTGGCCCTGACGGACCTGGCCTACACCCTGGCGCGTCGGCGCGTGCACCGCCCGGTACGCACCGCCGTCATTGCGAGTGGCCGGCCGGAGCTGGTGAAGGCTTTGCGCGAGGTCGCCGACGGCGACACTCCGTATCAGGCCGCGGTCGGGCAGGATGACCGCGGGCCGGTCTGGGTCTTCTCGGGGCAAGGTTCGCAGTGGGCTCAAATGGGAGCCCAGCTGCTGGCGACCGAACCGGTGTTCGCGGCGACCGTCGCGGCGGCCGAGCCACTGATCGCCGGCGAGGCCGGGTTCTCGGTGACCCAGGCGCTGACCGCCTCGGAGACCGTGACCGGTATCGACCGGATTCAGCCGACCCTGTTCACCATGCAGGTCGCGCTGGCCGCCACCATGCGCTCCTACGGGGTGCATCCCGGCGCGGTCATCGGGCATTCCCTGGGTGAAGTCGCTGCGGCCGTCGTCGCGGGAGCGCTGTCGCTGGAAGGCGGGTTGCGCGTCATCTGCCGGCGCTCCCGCATGATGTCCCGCATCGCCGGCGCGGGTGCGATGGCTTCGGTGGAACTGCCTGCGCAGCAGGTGCTTTCGGAATTGGTGACCCGGGGCGTCGACGATGTCGTGGTGGCGGTGGTGGCGTCGCCGCAATCCACGGTGATCGGCGGTGCCACCCAGACGGTGCGCGACCTGGTCGCGGCCTGGGAGTCGCGCGACGTGATGGCCCGCGAGATCGCCGTCGACGTCGCCTCGCACTCCCCCCAGGTGGATCCGATCCTCGACGATCTGGCCGACGCGCTCGCCGGGCTACATCCGATGCCGCCCGAAATTCCCTTCTACTCGGCGACCCTCTACGACCCGCGCGAGCGGCCGGTCTGCGATGCCGGGTATTGGGTGCAAAACCTGCGCCAGATGGTGCGGTTCGCGCCGGCGGTACGGGCCGCTCTGGAGGAGGGGTACCGCGTCTTCGCGGAGCTGGCACCCCACCCGCTACTCACCCATGCGGTCGAGCAGACCGCCCGCAGTCTCGACATGCCGCTGGCCGCCCTGGCCGCGATGCGTCGCGAGCAAGCACAGCCTTACGGCTTACGTGGCTTTGTCGCGGATCTGTACAGCGCGGGCGCCGCGATCGACTTCTCCGTGCTCTACCCGGACGGGCGACTGGTTGACGCGCCGCTGCCGACCTGGACGCACCGACGGCTGTTGTTGAGCCGCGGCGGTCAACCCTCAACGCACGGCGGCTGCACCGTTGCGGTGCATCCGCTGCTGGGCGCCCACGTGCGCTTGCAGGAGCAACCGGAACGCCACGTCTGGCAGGCGGAGGTCGGCACCGCCGCCCAGCCCTGGCTGGGCGATCACCAGGTTCGCGATGTGACCGTGTTTCCGGGCGCTGCTTACTGCGAAATGGCGCTGACGGCCGCGCGCACCGTTTTCGGCAACGCTTCCGAGGTCCGTGACTTGCACTTCGAGCAGGCGCTGCTGCTGGACGAACAGACCACCATCGGAGCCTCGACAGCGTTGTCATCAACGGGCGTCGCCGATTTCGCGGTGGAGTCCGATGACGGGGGCGAGCAAGTGCAGTTGATCACCGCTGGGCTCTATGCCGCCGCGGCGGATCCCCCGCCCCCACATGACATCTCCGCGCTGCTCGCCGCGCACCCGGGCCGCGAGGACGGCGCCGAGGTGCGCCGGCGCCTGGACGAGCGTGGTGTTCGGTACGGTCAGGCATTCAGTGGACTCACCGCGTTGCACATCGGCGCGGGGGCAACCCGCACCGTGCTGGCCGAGGTCGCGCTACCCGGTCAAATCCGCTCGCAACAAGATGCCTACGGGGTGCACCCGGCGCTGCTGGATGCCTGCTTCCAGTCCGTCGCGGCCCACCCCGAATTGCAATCCCTGGGCGAAGACGCGCTGGCATTGCCGCTCGGGCTCCGGCGGCTCCGCTCCTACGGTCCTGCCCGCGGCGTCCGCTACTGCTACACACGGGTGACGAAAGCCGATGCTTCTGGAGTTGAGGCTGACCTCGAAATGCTCGATGAGAACGGGGTCGTCCTGCTCGCCGTGCAGGGGCTGCGATTGGGTGCCGGGGCAGCCGAGAACGACCACGACGAACGCCTGCTGGCCAAGCGATTGCTGACGATCGAATGGCGGCAGCGAGAACTGCCGGAGGCCGAACACCGCAACCCCGGAGCCTGGCTGGTCATCGGCACCGCCGCAGACACCGTTGCCCCGTTGACGGAGGCGCTGAAACAGCTTGGCGCACAATGCACCACGATGTGCTGGCCGCCGCACGCCGATCACACCTCGAACTCCGAACAGCTTCGAGATCGTCTGCGTGCCGGCGCATTCAGCGGTTTGGTGATCGCGGCGGGGCCCGGGAAGGGTGACGCCGATGACCGGTCGCCGGCGCTGGGCCTCGAGTCCGTGCAACACCTGGTGCATGTCATCCGCGAACTGCCCGACACACCCGGCCAACTCCCCCGCCTCTACATCGTCACGCACAACGCCCAGACCGTGGTGGCCAGCGACGTGCCCAATTTGGAGCAGGCCGGGCTGCGGGGCTTGCTGCGGGCGATCGGCGCCGAGCATCCGCACCTGGGGGTCACCCAGATAGACATGGACGACGACACCGAGGCCGAGCAGCTCGCCCGCCAACTGCTCGCCGGGTCGGAGGAAGACGAGACCGCCTGGCGGCACGGCGCTTGGTACACGGCGCGGTTGGCCCTCAGCCCGCTGCGGCCCGAGGAGCGGCGAACCACCATCGCCAACCTCGAGCGCGACGGCATCCGCCTGCAAATCCGCACGCCGGGCGATCTGGAGTCGGTGGAATTCATTGCCCGGGACCGGGTTACACCAGGCCCCGGCCAGATCGAGGTGGAAATCAGTGCCTCCAACATCAACTTCGCCGACGTGCTGGTCGCGTTCGACCGCTATCCCGCCTTCGAGGGCCGACGACAGCAGCTAGGCACCGATTTCGCCGGCGTGGTGACCGCCGTCGGACCGGGGGTGACCGACCACAAGGTTGGCGATCATGTTGGGGGTCTGTGTGGCGACGGCTGCTGGGGCACGTTCATCACCTGTGACGCTCGCCTGGCGGTGACGCTGCCGGCCGGACTCTCCGATGGGCAGGCGGCGGCGGTGCCAACCGCGCACGCCACCGCGTATTACGGCCTGCACGACCTGGCTCATGTCAAGCCCGGTGATCGCGTGTTGATCCACTCCGGTACGGGCGGGGTCGGACAGGCGGCGATCGCGATGGCCCGGGCCGCAGGTGCCGAAATATTCGCCACCGCGGGCAGCGAGCACCGCCGACAAATGCTGCGCGACATGGGCATTGAGCATGTCTACGATTCGCGCAGCACCGAGTTCGCCGACCTGATCAGGCGCCAGACCGACGGGTACGGCGTAGACATCGTGCTCAACTCGGTCCCCGGCGCCGCCCAGCTCGCGGGGCTCAAATTGCTGGCTCTCGGTGGCCGATTCATCGAAATCGGCAAGCGGGACATCCGATTGGGCCTCTTCTCGTTCCGGCCCAACCTCGCGTTCCACGGCGTCGACCTGGCGCTGCTGTCGTACAGCGAACCGGACCGGGTTCACGACTTGTTGGCCACCGTGTACCAGCTCATCGCGGACGGTGTGCTCCCAATTCCGGAGAGCACGCACTATCCGCTTGCGGAAGCCGGCAACGCCATTCGAACGATGGCCGGCGCCGGGCACACCGGCAAGATCGTGCTCGACGTCCCACACACCGGCCGCCACCGGGTGACGGTACCGCCGGCGCAGGCCCCGGTTTTCCGCCCCGACGGGGCCTACCTCGTCACGGGGGGCCTTGGGGGTCTTGGGCTGTTCTTGGCGGAGAAGATGGCCGCCGCAGGATGTGGGCGCATCGTGCTGTCTTCACGCTCAGAGCCGACGCACACCGCGCTGCAGACGATCGAGCGGATCCGCGCGACCGGCGCCGACATCGTGGTGGAGTGCGGGGACATCGCGCAACCCGACACCGCGCGCCGGTTGGTGGCCACGGCGACCGCTACCGGGCTCGCGGTGCGCGGCGTCTTGCACGCGGCCGCGGTGGTGGAGGACGCCACGTTGACCAACATCACCGATGAACTGATCGAACGCGATTGGGCGGCAAAGGTTCACGGCGCGTGGAACTTGCACACCGCCACCGCGGGCCAGCCGCTGGACTGGTTCTGCTCGTTCTCCTCGGCGGCCGCGCTGGTGGGCTCGCCGGGGCAGGCCGCCTACGCGGCCGCCAACAGTTGGGTCGATGGCTTCACCCACTGGCGGCGGGCTCGGGGACTGCCGGCGACCGCGATCGCCTGGGGACCCTGGGCAGAGATCGGGCGTGCGACCACTCTGGCGGAGAATTCCAACATTGCGATCGCGCCCGACGAGGGCGCTTACGCATTCGAAGCGATACTGCGCCACGATCGGGCCTATACCGGCTATGCGCCGATCACCGGTACCTCCTGGCTGGCGCTTTTGGCCGAGCGCAGCCCGTTTGCGCAGGCGTTCCGCTCTGTCGGGCAAAACCAAACGGGCACAAGCAAACTCCGTGCCGAGCTCGATGACCTGCCGATGGACGAGTGGCCCACATGGCTGCGGAGGATGATCTCCGATCAGGTCAGCCTGATCTTGCGTCGCAGCGTCGATCCCGACAGGCCGCTCTCGGGGTACGGCTTGGACTCACTCGGCGCCCTCGAACTACGAACCCGCATCGAAACCGAAACGGGGGTGCGCATCCCGTCGGCTGACATCTCCACCATAACGATCCGCAGTCTGGCGGGTCTGCTGTGCGAGAAGCTAGCGCCCGCTAGTGCGGCCTGACACCGAGGGGGGTCGGATGGAACGTGACGACCGGGCGCTCCCGCTGACGCCCGGGCAGTTGGACATTTGGCTCGCGCAGGAGACGGGCCGCTTCACTGCGGAGTGGCAGCTTGGACTCTTCGCGAAAATCGAGGGCCGGTTACAGCTAGAGCCCTTCGAGTGGGCGATCCGCCGGGCGCTGCAGGAGGCTGAACCGGTCCGGGCAACGTTTTTTGAAGACCAGGGCCAGGTCTTCCAGACGACGATTGATGATCCGAAACTCGACCTGATTTTCCATGACCTGACCGGGTCGCATCGTCCCCTGCAACAGGCCTACGAGATAGCCGCGTCCATTCAGCGCACGCCGATGCCGCTCACGGGACCGCTGTTCAGGTTCGCGCTATTTCAGACACGGCCCGACGAATGCTATTGGTTCACGTGCTGCCACCACATCGTCGTGGACGCATCGGGCATTGCGCTGGTCGGCCACCGGATCGCCACCCTCTACTCGGCCGTTGTCGCGGGCGCGTCCATGCCACCTCCGTTCTTCGGCTCGCTCGAGGACTTGGTCAGGTGCGAGGCAGCGTACGAAGCGTCGGCCGATTATCAAGAGGATCAGGCGTATTGGGCACATAACCTGCCTCCGGAAAGCGGATTCGAGCACTGGCTGCAGTGCGATGCGAGCGAGCCCGGCGCTTCTCGATCCTCCGCGCCGGTTCGCCTGGACCCGGTGGTCCTGCGCCGGATCCAAGAGTCGGCACAGGTGCGCGAAATGCCCCGATCGTCGGTTATCACCGCGGCGTGCGCGCTGCTGGTACACGGCTGGTGCGCCCAAGGCCCTGAGGTGGCAATCGACTTCCCGGTAAGCAGGCGAGTCGATCCGGAGTCGAAGACCCTCCCCGGGGTTTTTTCCGGGGTCGTGCCGCTGGTCGTGACGGTAGCACCGGACGCTACGGTCGCCGATTTCTGTCGGCATGTTGACCGCCGGATTCGGGAAGCGCTGCAACACCAGCGGTTTCCGGTGCAAGCCCTGGAACGCAAGGCCCGCATCCCCGGCCGGAGCCAGCGGGCCCACAGGGTGAGCGTCAACTTTCTTCCGTCCGCATTCACCTTGGACTTCGGCGGACTGCCGGCTTCGGCGTCATTCACCAATTCTGGCCTGACGGACGGCTTCGGGTTGTTCTTCTCTGCCGCCGGTGACGAACTTCTGTTCGGCACGGAGGGCACCGGCCAACCATTTCCGACGCTCGGCGTCACGGACCTGGCGGAGCGCCTGCAAGAGGTCTTGCTGGCGATGACGGCCGACCCGGGCCGGCGGCTCTCCTCGATCGATCCGTTCGGCGCCGACGAATACGGCCGACTCGATGAGTCGGGAAACCGCGCGGTGCTCACACAGGCGTCCGCCCAACCGGTTTCGATTCCCGAGTCATTCGCCGCGCAGGTAGAGCGCGCACCCGGGGCGGTGGCAGTGCGGTTCGCGGGCCGGTCGATGACCTACGGGGAGCTCGATCAGGCTGCGAATCGCCTGGCGCACCTGCTGACTGAACATGGCGCGGGCCCGGGCGAGTGTGTCGCGTTGCTGTTCAACCGTTCCCCTGAGGCCGTCGTCGCGATGTTGGCGGTACTCAAGAGCGGCGCGGCATACCTGCCGATCGATCCGCAACATCCACGTTCCCGCATCGAGTTCATGCTGAACGACGCCACCCCGATCGCCGTCTTGACCACCGCGGAACTCCGGTCGCGGCTGGACCGGTGCAACCAGGTGGTCATCGACGTCACGGACCCCGCTGCCGACGCCCGACCCAGCACCGCGTTGCCGCTGCCCTCACCCGATGACATCGCGTACATCATCTACACCTCGGGCACCACCGGCGTGCCGAAAGGTGTTGCAATCAACCACCACAACGTGACCCAGCTGCTGGCGTCGCTGAACTCGCAGGGCCAAGTGTGGGCGCAGTGGCATTCGTTGGCCTTCGACGCTTCGGTTGAAGAAATCTGGAGCGCCCTATTGTTCGGCGGCCGGTTGGTGATCGTGCCCGAGTCGATGGCGGGCTCACCGGAAGACCTGCACACACTGCTGCTCACCGAACAGGTCAGCGTCCTGAGCCAAACCCCCTCAGCAGTCGAAGGATTGTCCCCCGAACGTTTAGGATCTGCGGCGCTACTGGTGGCCGGTGAGGCTTGCCCCGCCGAGACCGTCGATCGTTGGGCGCCTGGGCGGGTCATGGTCAACGGCTACGGCCCCACCGAGACCACAGTGTGCGCGTCGAGGAGTGCACCGCTGACCGCCGGAACGGGCGCGCCGCCGATCGGCGCGCCGGTGCCCGGAGCGGCGTTGTTCGTCCTCGACGCGTGGTTACGTCCGGTGCCCGCCGACGTGGTCGGCGAGTTGTACATCGCCGGGCGCGGTGTGGGAGTGGGGTACTGGCGCCGGGCCGAGCTGAGCGCGTCGCGATACGTGGCCTGCCGGTTCGGGCCGCCGGGAACGCGTATGTATCGGACCGGGGATCTGGTGCGCTGGCGCCGCGACGGCCAGCTCGATTACCTCGGGCGCGCTGACGAGCAGGTCAAGCTCCGCGGCTACCGCATCGAACTCGGCGAAATTCAGGCCGCCCTGGCGGCACTGGATGGCGTGCAACGGGCCGCGGTGATCATGCGCGAGGACCGTCCCGGCGACAAGCGATTGATCGGCTACCTCACCGAAACCGAAGCTGGGGCTGTCGATCCCGCTGCCGCGCGGGCGGCGTTGGCCGAGCGGCTACCCGGATATATGGTGCCCGCGGCCCTCATGGTGTTGCAGTCAATGCCGTTGACGATCAACGGCAAACTCGACACCCGCGCCCTGCCGGCACCCGAATACGGCGACGCCGATCGATACCGGGCCCCCACCAACCCCACCGAGGAGATCCTAACCGGCATCTACGCCCAGGTGCTCGGGGCGGAGCGGGTCGGCGTCGACGAGTCGTTCTTCGACCTGGGCGGGGATTCACTGTCGGCGATGCGCCTGGTCGCCGCCATCAATAAGTCGATGGATGCCGGGCTCTCGCTGCGCACGTTCTTCGACGCGCCCACGGTCGCGCTGCTGGCACCCCGGCTCAATGGAGATGCGGCCAAGCGCGAGCCATTGCTGGCCGGCGAGCGTCCCGCCAGGGTTCCGTTGTCGTTCGCCCAGAGGCGACTGTGGTTCCTCGAGCAATTGCAGGGCGGCACAACCACATACAACATGCCGACCGCTTTCCGAATCGGCGGGCCACTGAACTTCGAGGCTCTTTGTGCGGCGCTCGACGACGTCGTCGCCCGGCACGAACCCCTGCGCACCGTTTTTCCCGACCTCGACGGCGTGCCCTTCCAGCGGGTGCTGCCGCCCCAGAGCCGGATGTGGCAACGCGGCGATACCGCGATAGTGCCGCTGGCTGAGCAGGATGTGGCCGGCGAGTTGACGTCGCTGGCCGGTCATCGATTCGACCTGTCGACCGAGATCCCGATCCGTGTGCAGATCTATTCGCTCGACCCCGAGCGGTATGTGGTGGGAATCGTGGTGCACCATATCGCCTTTGACGGGCTGTCACTGGCTCCGATGGTGCGAGACATCACCGCGGCGTACGGGGCGCGGCAGCGGGGCCTTGCTCCGGGTTGGGTTGGGCTGCCGGTCCAATACGTGGATTACACGTTGTGGCAGCGGGCCCACTTCGGCGACCTCGATGACGCCGATAGCCCGATCGCCACACAGCTGGCGTATTGGGAGGATGCGCTGGCCGGGATGCCCGAGCGCGTGGAGTTGCCCACGGATCGGGCGTATCCGCCGGTCGCCGATCAGCGTGGGGCCACTGTGGCGGTGGATTGGCCCGCGGAGTTGCAGCAGCGGGTGCGGGCTGTCGCCCGCGAATGCAACGCGACCAGTTTCATGGTGATGCAGGCCGGATTGGCCGTCTTGTTGTCGCGACTCGGCTCGACTTCGGATGTGGCGCTCGGCTTTCCGATCGCCGGCCGTGACGACCCCGCGCTCGACGATTTGGTCGGATTCTTCGTCAACACCCTGGCGCTGCGGGTGAACCTGACCGGTGACCCCACGGTGGCCGAGCTGCTGGCCCAGGTCCGGCTGAAAGGGCTTGCCGCTCTCGAGCATCGGGATGTGCCTTTCGAGGTGCTCGTCGAGCGGCTGAATCCGGCGCGGTCGCTGACCCATCATCCGTTGGTGCAGGTGATGCTGGCCTGGCAGAACCTGCCGGGAAGCACAGGTGACCCGGGCGCCGGGTTGGCGTTGGGTGATTTGGAGGTCGCGCAGCTGCCGATCGCCACTCACACCGCCCGCATGGATCTGACGTTCAACTTGGCCGAGCGCTTCACCGATGCCGGTGAGCCGGCAGGGATTTCGGGAGCCGTGGAGTTCCGCACCGACGTCTTCGAGCCCGGCACCGTCATCGCCTTGGTCGGCCGGTTGCAGCGGGTGCTGGCTGCCATGACCGCCGACACGCGGGCGGCGTTGTCGTCGATCGAGGTGCTCGACTCCGATGAGGCCGCGCGGCTCGACGTGCTCGGCCACCGCGCGGTGTTGGCCCGGCCGGCGGAGGCGGTCTCGATCCCCGCGTTGTTCGCAGAGCAGGTGGCGCGCGCCCCGGAGGCGGTGGCGCTGCGCTGCGGGCCGCGCTCCTGGACCTACCGCGAACTCGACGAGGCCTCAAACCGGTTGGCTCACCTGCTCGTCGAATATGGTGCTGGTCCGGGCGAGAATGTAGCGCTGCTGTTCGCCCGCTCGGCCGAGGCCATCGTCGCGATCCTGGCCGTGCTCAAGACCGGGGCGGCCTACCTGCCGATCGACCCCGCGGTCCCCGATGAGCGGATTGCCTTCCTGCGCAAGGACGCCGCACCGGTCGTGTCGATGACCACCGCCGCGCTGCGTCACCGCTTGGGCGAGTGCGACCCGGTGGTCCTCGAGGTCGATGATCCCCGCATTGACGGCCAACCCAGCACTGGTCTACCGGCCGCGGCGGCAGCAGGTGTCGCGCACATCATCTACACCTCGGGCACCACCGGAGTGCCCAAAGGCGTTGCGGTCAGCCACCACAACGTCACCCGGCTGTTCGACGCCCTGCAGGTCGGAATCAGGCTGGGGCCCGAGCAGGTGTGGACCCAATGTCACTCCTACGCCTTCGACTTCTCGGTGTGGGAGATCTGGGGCGCCCTGCTGTTCGGCGGTCGGCTGGTGGTGGTGCCCGACGAGGTGACCCGCTCCCCCGACGACCTGCACGCGCTGCTGATCGCCGAACAGGTCACCGTGTTCAGTCAAACCCCCTCCGCGCTCGCGGCGCTGTCACCGCACGGGTTGGAGGCGGTCGCGCTGATGGCCGCCGGGGAGGCGTGCCCACCGGAGGTGGTGGACCGATGGGCCCCGGGCCGGCTGATGCTCAACGGGTACGGCCCTACCGAGACCACCGTCTACGCCACCATCAGCGCCCCACTCACTCCCGACCGTGCGGCCGTTCCCATCGGCGTGCCGGTGCCCGGGGCGGCGCTGTTCGTGCTCGATCCATGGCTGCACCCGGTGCCGCCCGGGGTCGTCGGCGAACTGTATGTGGCCGGCCGCGGTGTCGGCATCGGCTATATCAACCGGGCGGGGTTGACGGCGTCGCGATTTCTGGCCTGCCCCTTCGGGCCGCCGGGAACACGAATGTATCGCAGCGGGGATCTGGTCCGGTGGGCCTCCGATGGACAACTCGACTACCTCGGCCGTGCCGACCAGCAGGTCAAAATCCGCGGCTACCGCATCGAACTCGGCGAAATCCAGGCCGCGCTCGCCGCTCTCGAGGGCGTTGAGCACGCCGCGGTCATCACCCGCGAAGACCGCCCGGGCGACAGGCGGCTGGTCGGCTACATCACCGAAACCCGCCCCGGCACAGTCGATCCTGCCACCGCGCGCGCCGCACTGGCCGACCGGCTCCCCGGCTTCATGGTGCCCGCAGCGATCGTGGCGGTGGACGCGCTGCCCATCACGGTCAACGGCAAGCTCGACGCCCGCGCCCTACCCGCGCCCGACTACACCACCGAGCACTACCGCGCTCCGACCACACCGGTCGAAGAAATTCTGGCCGCCATCTACGCCCAGGTGCTCGGCATCGAGCGGGTCGGCATCGACGACTCCTTCTTCGACCTCGGCGGCGACAGCATCTTGTCGATGCAAGTGGTGGCCCACGCCCGTGCGGCCGGGCTGAGCTGTCGCCCCCGTGACATCTTCGTCGAACAAACCGTGGCCCGGTTGGCCCGCATCGCCGGAGTCACCGACGGGCACGACACGGTCATCGATGAGGGTATCGGGCCGATCAGGCCCACCCCGATCATCCGCTGGCTGTTCGACATCGACGGCCCCGTCGACCAGTTCAACCAAACGATGGTGCTCCAAGCGCCGCCCGGCGTCACGCCTACCGACGTGCTCGCCGTCCTGCAAGCTTTGATCGACCACCACCCCGTGTTGCGGCTCCGAGTCGACGGGGACGGCCCCGAGGGACGCACGCTGACCGTCCCCGAGATCGGGGTCGTCGACGCCGGTGAGTGCCTGCGCACGGTCGACGTGTTGAGCGATGAGGAGCTTGCCCGGGCCCGGTCGGAGCTCAGCCCCGCCGCCGGAGCCATGCTCGGCGCGCTGTGGGTGTCCAGCACCGGTCAAATGGTGCTGATCATCCACCACCTGGCCGTCGACGCGGTGTCGTGGCGGATTTTGTTGGAGGACTTCAACATTGCCTGGGCCCAACGCCACCGCGGCCAACCCATCAGCCTGCCCGCCGGCGGCACCTCATACCGGCGCTGGGCCGAAATCCTCGAGCAACACGCCCACACCCCGGCGGTCAGCGAGCAGGCCGACACGTGGAAACACATCACCAGCGCCGCTGCCGGCCTCCCCCGCCCCCAACCGCAAGACACCCATACCAGCGCCGGGCACCTGACGGTCTCGCTGGACACCGAGACCACCCGCCGACTGCTCACCGACGTTCCCGCGGCGTTTCACGCGGGCATCCACGAGATCTTGCTGATCGCCTACGCACTGGCCTGGACCGAATTCCTCGGCACCGGCGACGGCCCCCTTGGCATCGACGTCGAAGGTCACGGCCGCCACGACGACCTGGTCGACGACGTCGACCTGTCGCGCACGGTTGGCTGGTTCACCACCAAATACCCCGTGGCACTGAACGTCGGCGACCTGCGGTGGCAGCACGTCACATCCGGCGACGCGGCGCTGGGCTCAATTGTCAAGCGCATCAAGGAACAACTGCGTGCCGTACCCCATCCCCTGAGCTACGGACTGCTGCGATACCTCAACACCGACACCGATCTGGCCGGGCCCGACCCCACCATCGGATTCAACTACCTCGGACGCCTGGGCGCCCCACCCAACGCCCATATCTCTGGCGACCAGTGGCGGGTCGACCAGGGCAGCCTGGCGGTCGCCGGCGCTGCCGCCGAGGTGCCGATGCCCCTGTCCCACACCACCGAACTCAACGCCGCCACCATCGACACCGACACCGGCCCACAACTCAACGCCACGTGGACCTGGGCGCCCTCGGCGCTCGATGACACCCAGGTCGACCGGCTCGGCCGGCTCTGGTTTGACGCCCTCACCGGCATCTGCGCCCACGTCCAGAATGGCGGCGGCGGGCTGACCCCCTCCGACATCGCTCCCGCCCGGCTCACCCAACACCAAATCGACGAGTTGCAAGCACAATACGACATCGCCGACATCTTGCCGCTCACCCCCTTGCAGGAGGGACTGCTGTTCCACACCGCTCCCGATCTGGGTGACCTGTATGCGATGCAGCTCGATATCACCGTCACCGGGCCACTGGACCCCCACCGGCTGCACGACGCCGTACAAACCGTCATCAGGCGACACCCCAACCTGGCCGCCCGCTACTGCCCGCAATTCGACGAACCCGTGCAGATCATTCCTGTCGACCCTGAAATACCCTGGCAGTACCTCGAATACGAAGCTGAAGTCGACGAGGGCGCCGGGCGACTCCGAGCCGCGGAACGCGCCGCGGTCTGCGGCCTCACCGGCGGCGCGTCGACCTTCCGGGTGGCGTTGATCCGCACCGCCGAAGACGAGCACCGCATAGTGTTGACTTTCCACCACATCGTGCTCGACGGCTGGTCGCTACCAATACTGTTGCAAGAGATCTTCGCCAGCTACCAGGGCCGGCAGCTGCCGCCGGCCACCCCCTATCGCCGGTTCGTCACCTGGCTGGCCGAGCGAGACCTCGATGCCGCCAGGGCGGCCTGGCACAACACACTGGCGGGCTTCGACACTCCCACGCTCGTCGGCCCGCCGGCCCGAATCAAGCCCGGCACCAAGGCCACCAGTGCATTTGCGATGACCGAGTCCACCACGTCGGCGTTGAACGAGCTGGCGCGTTCCCAGCACACCACCGTCAACACCGTCCTGCAGGCAGCATGGGCGCAACTGCTGATGGGCATGACCAGCCAGCGCGACATCGTCTTCGGCACCGCCGTTTCCGGGCGGCCCGTCGAGCTGGCCGGCGCCGACACCATGGTGGGGCTGCTGATCAACACCGTTCCGGTGCGGGCCACCATCACACCGGCCACCACCACCGCCGGCCTACTGGGCCAACTCCATGCCGTGCACAACCACACCCTCGACCATCAACACCTGGCGCTGAACGAGATTCACCGCACGACCGGTCACGACCAACTCTTCGACACCCTGTTCGTCTACGAGAACTACCCGATCGGCGTCACCACGCTGGCGGGCGCGGGCGGGCTGGCGATTACCGAGTTCACCGGCCACGAGGCCAACCATTACCCACTGACCATGCAGGCCACGCCCGGCCCCGAACTGAGCTTCCGGATCGAGTACGACACCGGTGTATTCGACGCCGAAAGCATTGACACGCTCATCGACCGGCTGCGACGGATCATCGCGGCGATGATCGCTGATCCGCAACTCCCATTGTCGGCGATCGACCTGCTCGACGCCGATGAGCGCAACCGCCTCGACGACATGGGCAACCGGGCGGCTCTGGCCGGAGCCGCACCTGCGCAGGTGTCGATCCCGGAACTCTTCGCCGGCCAGGTGGCCCGCTCGCCGCAGGCGGTGGCCATCAGTTGCGCGGGCCGGTCGTTGACCTATCGGGACCTCGACGAGGCGTCGAATCACGTGGCGCATTCGCTGTCTGGCCTCGGCGCCGGCCCCGGCGCGCGGGTGGCGCTGCTGTTGGAACGCTCCGCCGAAGCTGTCATCACCATGCTCGCGGTCCTCAAGACCGGGGCGGCGTACCTGGCGATCGATCCGGCCCTGCCCGACGAGCGGATCGGATTCATGTTGGGTGACGCCGCGCCGATCATCGCGGTCACCACCACCGCCCTGCGCCCACGGTTGGCCGGTCACGCCCTCGCCGTCATCGATATCACCGACGACCGCACGACCGCTCAACCCCGCTCCACCCTTCGGGCACCCGCCGCGGACGATATCGCCTACCTCATTTACACGTCGGGCACCACGGGCATGCCCAAAGGGGTTGCGATCAGCCATCGCAACCTGGCCCACCTGGTGGAGTCAGCGTCGGCCCACCTACCCGCGGAGCAGGTGTGGACGCAGTGTCACTCCTATGCGTTCGACTTCTCCGTGTGGGAGATCTGGGCCGCCCTACTCGGCGGCGGGCGCCTGGTCGTGGTGCCCGACCAGGTGATCAGATCACCGGACGACTTGCGCGCCCTGCTCATCGCCGAGCGCGTCACCGTGCTCACCCAAACGCCGTCGGCGGCCGCGGCGCTCTCCCCGCAAGGGCTGGAGTCGGTGGCGCTGCTGCTCGGCGGCGAGGCCTGCCCGCCCGAGCTGGTGGACCGGTGGGCCCCGGGGCGGGTGGTGATCAACGCCTACGGTCCCACCGAAACCACCGTCTACGCAACGCTCACCGCCCCATTGGCGGCCGGTTCGGGGACCGTCCCCATCGGGGCACCGGTATCCACAGCGGCATTGTTCGTCCTCGACGAGTGGTTGCACCCGGTGCCGCCCGGAGTGGTCGGCGAACTCTACGTGGCCGGACGCGGCGTCGGCGTCGGCTATATCGGCCGGCCCGGCCTGACCGCAGCACGGTTCGTGCCATGCCCCTACGGCGGGCCCGGCGCGCGGATGTACCGCAGCGGTGACCTGGTGCGCTGGGGACCCGACGGGCAACTGTGTTACCTCGGCCGCGCCGACGAACAGGTCAAAATCCGCGGCTATCGAATCGAACTGGGCGAAATCCAGGCCGCGTTGGCCGAACTCGACGGCGTCGAACAGGCTACGGTCATCACCCGCGAGGACCGCCCCGGCGACAAACGACTGATCGGATACGTCGTCGAAACCGCCTCCGGCACTGTCGATCCCGTCGCGGCGCGCGCCGCGTTGGCCGAGCGGCTGCCCGGTCACATGGTTCCCCAGGCGATCGTGGCGCTCAACGCGCTGCCGCTGACGGTCAACGGCAAGCTCGACACCCGGGCCCTGCCCCCGCCCGACTACGCCCCCGAGCACTACCGCGCCCCCGCCACCGCCGCTGAGGAGATCCTGACCGGCATCTACGCCCAGGTGCTGGGCGTCGAACGCGTCGGTGCCGACGACTCGTTCTTCGACCTGGGCGGGGACTCGCTGTCGGCGATGCGTTTGATCGCCGCCGTCAACACCGGGCTGGACGCGGACCTCGCCGTGCACGAATTGTTCGACGCGCCAACGGTTGCGCAGCTGGCGTCGCGCCTCGACGGCGAGGCCCATCGCCGTGAGCCCTTGCGGGCGTGGCGGCGCCCGGCGATGATCCCGCTCTCGTTCACCCAGAACCGGCTGTGGGTTCTCGACCAGTTGCAGGGTTCCTCCGCGGTTTACAACATTCCGGTGGCCCTCGAGCTGCGCGGCCCGCTCGACGCCGACGCGCTCGGCGCAGCACTGGCCGACGTGGTGGCCCGGCACGAAACCTTGCGCACGATATTTCCCGCACTGGATGGGGTACCGCAGCAACTCGTCATCTCCGCCGAGCGGGCGGTTTTCGGTTGGGAAGTCATCGATGCCACCGGATGGCCGCCGGCCCGACTCGACGAGGCAGTCGACGAGGCGGCGCGTCATCCCTTTGTCCTGGAGACCGACATCCCCCTGCGGGCGAAGCTTTTCCGTGTCACCGACGAGATGCACGTGCTGGTGTGCGCGGTGCACCACATCGCCTTCGATGGGTGGTCGGTGGTGCCGATGATCCGCGACATCGGCGAGGCCTATGCCAGCCGATGCGACGGGCGAGCCCCGGGCTGGCCTGAATTGCCTCTGCAATACGTGGATTACACGCTGTGGCAGCGGGCGCAGTTCGGTGCGCTCGACGACGGCCACAGCCGGATCGCCGGCCAGCTGAAGTACTGGGAAGACGCCCTGGCCGACCTGCCCGAGCGCCTGGAATTACCGACGGATCGGCCCTATCCCTCGGTCGCGGATCAGCGTGGCGCCAAAGTGGCCGTGGACTGGCCGGCCGAACTGCAGCGACGCATACGCGAAGTGGCCCGCGACTTCAACGCGACCGGTTTCATGGTGGTGCAGACCGCCCTGGCGGTACTGCTGTCTCGGCTCAGTGCGAGTTCCGATGTGGCCGTGGGATTTCCGATCGCCGGGCGTGGTGACCCCGGGCTCGATGACCTGGTGGGATTCTTCGTCAACACGTTGGTGTTGCGGGTCGACGTGGCCGGCGACCCAACCGCCGCCGAGTTGCTGGCCCAAGTTCGCCGGCGCAGCCTGCTGGCCTTCGAGCATCAAGACGTGCCGTTCGAGGTGCTCGTCGAGCGGCTCAACCCCACCCGGTCGCTGAGCCATCATCCGCTGGTTCAGGTGGCGTTGGCGTGGCAGAACCTGCCCGGGCACGCCAGCGACCCCGCCGCCGTGCCGGCGTTGGGTGATGTGCAGGTTACCGAGCGTCCCCTGGACGCCCACAGTGCCCGCATGGACCTGACCTTCTCGCTGTCCGAACACTGGACCGACGACAATGCGCCCGACGGCATCCGAGGCGCGGTTGAATTCCGCACGGACGTGTTCGACCCCGACAGCATCACCACTCTTGTCGAGCGGTTCCAGCGCATCCTGGTGGCGATGACCGCCGATCCCCGGGCGCGGTTGTCGACGATCGATGTGTTGGACGCGGACGAGCACGCCCGTCTGGACAAGACGGGTAACCGGGCAATCCTGACCCGGCCGGCGCCCGAGCCGGTCTCCATACCGGCCCTGTTTGCCGCCCACGCGACGCGCACCCCCGACGCGGTCGCGATCAGCGACGGGGGGCGCCGCTGCACCTACCGCGAATTGGACGCGGCATCAAACCGGTTGGCGCACTTCCTGACCAGGAACGGCGCAGGCCCCGGCGAGCGCGTGGCGCTGCTGTTCTCCCGCTCGGCCGAGGCCATCATCGCGATCTTGGCGGTGCTCAAGACCGGGGCGGCTTATCTGCCCCTCGACCCCGCGCTACCGGCGGGCCGGATCGATTTCATGCTCGCCGATGCCGCGCCGATCGCCGCGATCACCACCGCGGCCCTGCGCTCGCGGCTGGATGGGCACCAGTTGACCGTCCTCGACGTGGAAGACGTTGCCGTGGACACGCAACCAAGCACACCGCTGCCTGTGGCCGCCCCCGACGACATCGCGTATCTCATCTACACCTCAGGGACCACCGGTGTGCCGAAAGGTGTTGCCATCACTCATCACAACGTCACGCAGTTGCTGGCCTCATTGGATGCCGGCCTGCCGCCGACAGGCGTTTGGCCGCAGTGTCATTCCCTGGCCTTCGACGTCTCGGTGTGGGAGATCTTCGGCGCCCTGTTGCGTGGCGGGCAAGTGGTGGTGGTGAACGAAGATGTGGCCACGTCACCGGCCGACTTCCACGATGCGCTGGTGACCGGGGAAGTCGATGTGCTCACCCAAACCCCCTCCGCGGTGGGTGTGTTGTCACCCGAAGGCCTGGAGTCGGCGGCTCTGGTGGTGGTCGGTGAGGCTTGCGCCCCCGAAGTGGTCGATCAATGGGCGCCCGGGCGAGTGATGATCAACGCCTACGGCCCGACCGAGACGACGATGTGTGTCGCGATCAGTGCGCCATTGACCGCCGGATCGGGGACGGTGCCCATCGGCGCCCCGGTGCCCGGGGCGGCGTTGTTCGTCCTCGACGAGTCGTTGCTTCAGGTACCGCCGGGGGTGGTCGGCGAGCTGTACATCGCCGGACGCGGCGTCGGCGTCGGTTATCTGCGCCGGGCGGGGCTGACCGCCGCCCGATTTGTGGCCTGCCCCTTCGGAGGCCCCGGGGCACGCATGTATCGCACCGGGGATCTGGTGCGGTTGGGCCGCGACGGGCAACTGCACTACCTCGGACGCGCCGACCAACAAGTCAAGATCCGCGGTTATCGCGTCGAACTCGGCGAAATCCAGATGGCGCTGGCCGCTCTCGACGGCGTCGACCACGCGGCCGTCGTCGCACGCGAAGATCATCCCGGCGACAAACGACTGGTCGGCTATATCACCGGCACCGCCGAGCCGGTCGCCGTCCGTACCGCCCTGGCTGAGCGGCTGCCGGGCTACATGGTGCCCGCCGCCGTTGTCGCATTGGACGCGCTGCCCTTGACGGCCAACAAGAAGCTCGACACCCGCGCCCTTCCGGCACCCGACTATTCCAATGTCGATAACTACCGTCCCCCGACCGACGCCGTCGAGGAAATCCTTGCGGGCATCTACGCGCAAGTCCTGGGACTCGAGCGGGTAGGAGTCGACGACTCCTTCTTCGACCTTGGCGGCGACAGCATTTCGTCGATGCAAGTGGTCGCCCGCGCCCGCGCAGCCGGACTCGTGTGCCGCCCGCGCGACATCTTCGTCGAACAGACCGTTGCACGACTGGCCCGCGTCGCCCACGTCACCGAGGGTCTGGAAGCCGCCGCGGATGAGGGCATCGGCCCCCTACCGGCCACCCCGATCATGCATTGGCTGCACGACATCGACGGCCCCGTGGATCAGTTCAACCAAACGATGGTGCTACAGGCGCCGCCCGGGGTCACCCAGGCCGACGTGGTGGTGGTCCTGCAAGCCCTGCTGGACCATCACGCCATGCTGCGGCTGCACGTCGCCGAGGGCGATGCCGGCGAGTGGCCACTGACCGCGCGCGAGGCTGGTGCGGTGGATGCCGGCGGCTGCCTGTACGCCGTCGATGTGTTGACCGACGGTGCGGTGGCCGACGCCCGGGCGGGGCTGAGCCCCGCCGGCGGGAGAATGCTCAGCGCGCTGTGGGTGGCCGACACCGGCCAGCTGGCGCTGATCATCCACCATCTTGCCGTCGATGCGGTGTCCTGGCGAATCCTCTTGGAGGACATCAACATCGCCTGGGCTCAACACGCCGGTGGTCAGCTGGTCGCACTGCCCTCGGGCGGAACGTCCTTCCAGCGGTGGGCATCGCTGCTCGCCGAGCACGCCGACCAGCCCGCGGTTTTGGACCAGGCCGAGAGCTGGCAACGGGTGGCGGCGACGCAGGCCGCCCTGACACCACCCAAACCCGAGACTGATACCTACGCGAGCGCGGGGCATCTGACGGTTTCCCTGGACACCGAGACCACCCGCCTACTGCTCGGTGCGGTACCCGCGGCCTTTCACGCCGGCATCCAAGACATCCTGTTGATCGCCTTCGGCTTGGCCTGGACCGAGTTTTCGGGCTCGGAGGGTGGCGGGCCTATCGGAATCGATGTCGAGGGCCATGGCCGTTACGAGGACCTCGCCCCTGATGTCGACCTGTCCCGCACCGTGGGCTGGTTCACCACCAAGTACCCGGTGGCGCTGGCAGTCGACGGGCTGCACTGGGCCCAGCTGGTGGCCGGTGACGCTGCAGTCGGCCCAATCGTCAAGCGGGCCAAGGAACAGCTTCGCGCCCTGCCCGACGCCATAACCTACGGCCTGCTGCGCTACCTCAACCGAGATGTCGTACTCCCCGAATCCGACCCGACGATCGGGTTCAATTACTTCGGGCGGCTCGGCGCGGCCGAGGACTCCGCCGAACTGTGGCAGATCAGCCGAGACGGTCTCGCGGTCTCCACCTCCGCCGCGGCGGTGCCCATGCCGCTGGCTCACACACTGGAACTCAACGCCAGCGCAGTCGACACGGCCACCGGCCCTCACCTGCATGCCGACTGGACCTGGGCCCCTTCGGCGCTCGATCACACCCAGGTCGCCCGGCTCAGCCAGCTGTGGTTCGACGCGCTGACCGGCATCTGTGTCCACGTCCAACGCGGGGGCGGCGGCATGACCCCCTCCGATGTCTTCCCCGCCCACCTCACCCAAAAGCAGATCGACGAGCTGCAGCAGCATCACCGAATCGCCGACATCCTGCCGCTCACCCCACTCCAGCAGGGATTGCTGTTCCACTCCGCCCGACAGAACAGCGACAACGACCTGTACGCAATGCAACTCGACATCACCGTCGCCGGCCCGCTCCACCCCGATCGCCTGCACGACGCCGTGGACGCCGTCATCGCCCGACACCCCCACCTGGCCGCCCGATTCTGCAGTCAATTCGACCAGCCGGTCCAAGTCATCCCCGCCGATCCGCAATCTATGTGGCAATTCCTCGAATTCGAGACCGATGTCGACGAGCAAGTCCGGCGGATATGCGCCGCGGAGCGCGCCGCGGTGTGCGACCTCAGGGGCTCGCCGGCTTTTCGCGTTGCTCTGCTCCGTACCGGGCCGGAACGGCATCGGGTCATCCTGACCAATCACCACATTGTGCTCGACGGCTGGTCGTTGCCGATCCTGCTGCAAGAGATCTTCGCCAGTTATTACGGCCAGCGACTGCCGGCCGCCGGGTCGTATCGCCGGTTCGTCACGTGGCTCGCCGAGCGAGACCTGGCCGCCGCCCAGGCGGCCTGGCGTGACGTGCTGGCCGGTTTCGACATTCCCACACTCGTCGGACCGCCGGGCCGGTCAAAGCTGGGACCGCGAGGCATTGCCTCGGCCCGGGTTCCGGAGGCCACCACCCAGGCCGTGAACGAGCTGGCCCGGTCCTGTCGCACCACCGTGAACACGGTGCTTCAGGGCGCCTGGGCGCAGGTGCTGATGTCGATGACCGGCCGGCGCGACGTCGTCTTCGGCGCGGCGGTCTCGGGACGGCCCACTGAGGTGGCCGATGCGGAATCCATTGTGGGACTGATGATCAACACGGTTCCGGTGCGGGCCACCATCAGACCGGAGACCACTATCGCCGACCTGCTCGACCAGCTCCAGAGTGCCCACAACCACACCCTCGACCACCAACATCTGGCGCTCAACGAAATTCACCGCATCACCGGGCACGACCAGCTGTTCGACACGCTGTTTGTGTTTGAGAACTACCCCATCGACACCACCGCGCTGTTGAACAACAACGGATTGGCCATCACCGAATTCGCCGGCACCGAATCCAGCCATTACCCGCTGACGATGCAGGCCCGGCCCGACCGCGAATTGAACCTTCGCGTCGAATACGACAGCCACGTGTTCGATGCGGCCGCCATCGAATCATTGATCGAGCGCTTCCAGCGGGCGTTGGTGGCGATGACCACCGATCTGGGCGGCCAATCGTGACCACCAATCCAACACGGCGGCTGTTGTCCATCGATCTCCTCAACGAGTCTGAGCACGCACACCTGGATGAGTGGAGCAACCGCGCGATATTGGCCAAGCCCTCGGCGCCGGTGTCGATTCCGGCGCTGTTCTCCGCCCAGGTGGAGCGCGCGCCCGAGGCGGTGGCGGTCACCTTCGAGGGCCGCTCAATGACGTACGGCGAACTCGACCAGGCGTCGAACCGGCTGGCGCACTTGCTGGTTGGATATGGCGCCGGCCCGGGTGCGTGCGTGGCAGTGCTGTTCCCCCGGTCCGCCGAGGCGATTGTGGCGATCCTGGCGATACTCAAAACCGGTGCGGCGTATCTGCCGATCGATCCGGTGGTGCCCGCCTCCCGCATCGAATTCATGGTCGCCGACGCCGCACCCATGGCGGCGGTCACCACCGCAGCGCAGGCCGGGCGGCTGCACGGATGTGAGCTGGCCGTCGTCGAGATCGACGACCCAGCCATCGACACCCAACCGGGCACCCCGCTGCCGGCCCCGGCCCCGGACGACATCGCCCACATCATCTACACATCGGGCACCACCGGTGTCCCGAAAGGCGTTGCGGTTAACCACCACAACGTCACCCGGCTGTTCGACTCACTCGACGTCGGGCTGGAACTGACTCCGGCACAAGTGTGGAGCCAGTGCCACTCTTACGCGTTCGACTTCTCGGTGTGGGAGATCTGGGGCGCGCTGCTGTTCGGCGGGCGGCTGGTCGTGGTGCCCGAGGCGGTGGCCGGCGCACCGTCGGACTTCCACGCCCTGCTCGTCACCGAACACGTCACCGTCTTGAGCCAGACCCCCTCAGCGGCAGCCGCCCTCTCCCCCGAGGGATTGGAGTCGGTGGCACTGATGGCCGCGGGTGAGGCCTGCCCCGCCGACCTGGTCGACCGCTGGGCACCCGGTCGCGTGATGATCAATGGCTACGGCCCAACCGAAACCACCGTCTACGCCACGATCAGCGCCCCGCTCAGCACCGATTCGACAGTGGTGCCCATCGGGACACCGGTACCGGGGGCGGCGCTGTTCGTCCTCGACGAGTTGCTGCACCCGGTGCCGCCCGGAGCGGTCGGCGAACTCTACGTCGCCGGCCAGGGCGTCGGGGTTGGGTATGTGCGCCGGGCCGGGCTGACCGCGTCACGGTTCGTTCCCTGTCCCTTCGGCGGAGCGGGGACGCGGATGTATCGCACCGGGGATCTGGTGCGGTGGGGCCCCGATGGGCAACTGCAGTATCTGGGTCGCGCCGACCAACAGGTCAAGATCCGTGGCTACCGCATCGAACTCGGTGAGATCCAGGCCGCCCTGAGGGCACTGGACGGCGTCGACCAGGCCGCGGTCATCGCGCGCGAAGACCGCCCCGGCGACAAACGGCTGGTCGGCTACATCACCGGGACCGCCGACCCGGCCACCGCGCGTGCCGCGCTGGCCGAGCGGTTGCCGAGCTACATGGTGCCCGCGGCGATCGTGATGTTGCCGGCACTCCCCTTGACGGTCAACGGGAAACTCGACACCCGCGCCCTGCCGGTGCCGGAATACCAAGATGCCGAACACTATCGCGCCCCGACCAACGCGGTCGAAGAGATCTTGGCCGGCATCTACGCACAAGTCCTCGGGCTCAATCGGGTCGGCGTCGACGACTCGTTTTTCGACCTGGGCGGGAATTCGGTGTCCGCGATGCGTCTGGTCGCCGCGATCAGCACCGCGCTGGACGCCGACCTCGACGTGCACACCTTGTTCGACTTTCCCACCATCGCCCAGCTGGCGCCCCGCATCGGCGACGAGGCAGGGCGGCGCAAGCCGTTGGTGGCTGTCGAGCGCCCGGCGGTGGTGCCGTTGTCTTTCGCCCAGAATCGGTTGTGGTTCCTCGACCAGTTGCTCGGCCCCTCAGCGGTTTACAACATGGCGGTGGCATTGCGGTTGTGCGGGCACCTTGATGTCGACGCGCTGGGTGCGGCGCTGGTCGACGTGATCGCACGCCATGAGAGCCTGCGCACGCTGATTGCCGCGCCCGACGGCATACCCCAGCAGCGGGTTGCGTCCGTCGAGCGGGCCGACTTGGGCTGGGAGATCGTCGACGCCGCCGCATGGTCGCCGGGCCGGCTGAGTGAGGCCATCGAGCACGCGGCACGACACACGTTTGACCTGGCAACCGAGATACCGCTGCGGGCAAGGCTTTTCCGTGTCGCCAGCGATGAACACGTGTTGGTCGGCGTGGTCCACCACATCGCCGCCGACGGCTGGTCGATCACCCCGCTGTTGCGTGATCTGGCCATGGCGTATGCCAGCCGGAGCGCGGGGCGGCCTCCGGGCTGGGCTGAATTGCCGGTGCAGTACGTGGATTACACGTTGTGGCAACGCGAACGTTTCGGCGATCTCGACGACGGCAACAGCCCCATCGCCGGGCAGCTGGCCTACTGGCAGGATGCCCTGGCCGGGATGCCCGAATTCCTGCAGCTGCCAACCGATCGGCCCTATCCGCCGGTGGCCGATCTGCGCGGCTCCAAGGCCGACGTGGACTGGCCGGCGGAGCTTCAACAACGAGTGCGCCAACTCGCCGGTGAGCACAATGCGACCAGCTTCATGGTGGTTCAGACCGCCTTGACAGTGCTGCTGTCCGCGCTCAGCGCGAGTTCCGATGTGGCGGTGGGGTTCCCGATCGCCGGGCGTGGCGATCCCGCGCTCGACGAGTTGGTCGGGTTCTTCGTCAACACCCTGGTGTTGCGGGTCGATCTGGCCGGAGATCCCAGCTTCGGCGAACTGCTGGGCCAGGTGCGCCGGCGCAGCCTCGCCGCCTACGATCACCAAGACGTGCCCTTCGAGGTGCTGGTCGAGCGGCTCAACCCAACCCGGTCCTTGGCCCATCACCCCCTGGTCCAGGTGATGCTGTCCTGGCAGAACCTTTCCGGGCACGAAAACCACGACCCCGCCGCCGGATTGGCGTTGGGCGATGTGCGAGCCACCCAGGTGCCGGTGAACACCCACACCGCCCGCATGGACCTGTCGTTCTCCCTTGCCGAACGCTTCACCGAGGCGGGCGAGCCCGCCGGCATCGGCGGTGCGGTCGAATTCCGCAGCGACTTGTTCGACACGGCAACCGTCGCCGCACTCATCGAGCGGTTCGAACGCGTGTTGGACGCGATGACCGCCGACCCGGACCAGCGGTTGTCGTCGCTGGACGTGCTGGATGCCGCCGAGCATGCCCGGTTGGACGAGCTCGGCAACCGGGCGGCCTTGACCGAGCCGACGCCCGCGCCCATGTCCGTTCCGGAGCTGTTCGCCGGCCACGTGGCCGGCGCGCCGCAGGCGGTCGCGATCCGCTGCGGCGGCCGTTCACTGACCTATCGGGAACTCGACGAGGCCGCCAACCGGTTGGCGCACCGGTTGACCGCAGACGGGGTGGGGCCGGGCTCGTGTGTGGCGCTCTTATTGGAGCGATCCGCGCAGGCGGTCGCGACGATGCTGGCGGTACTCAAGTCCGGGGCAACGTATCTGGCGATCGACCCTGCGCTGCCCGACGCCCGGATCGAGTTCATGATCGCCGATGCCGCGCCGGTCGCCGCTGTCACCACCGCGGGCCTGCGGTCGCGACTGGACGGGTACAACATGTCGGTCATCGACGCGGACGACCCGGCTGTGGACGGCCAACCCGGCACCGCGCCGCCGGCGCCCGACCCGGACGACATCGCCTACCTCATCTACACATCGGGCACTACCGGCGTCCCCAAAGGTGTTGCCATCAGCCATCGCAACCTGACCCACTTGGCGCAGTCAGGGCCCCCGGGCCTGCCCGGCGCCCAGGTCTGGACCCAATGCCACTCTTATGCCTTCGACTTCTCGGTGTGGGAAATCTGGGCCGCGCTGCTCGGCGGCGGGCGGCTGGTCGTCGTGCCCGACGAGGTGGCCGCCTCGCCGGAGGACTTCCACGCCCTGCTGGTCGACGAAGAGGTGAACGTGCTCACCCAGACCCCGTCCGCGGCGGCCGCGCTCGCACCGCAGGGGCTGGATTCGGTGGCGCTGCTGCTGGGTGGTGAGGCCGTCCCCGCCGAGGTGGTGGATCGCTGGGCACCCGGACGGGTGGTGATCAACGCCTACGGTCCGACCGAGGCGACGGTGTACGCGTCGATGAGCCGGCCGCTGGCAGCGGGGTCGGGGGCGGCGCCGATCGGCGGCCCGGTGGCCACCGCGGCGTTGTTCGTCCTCGACGAATGGCTGCGCCCCGCGCCGCCGGGGGTGGTCGGCGAGTTGTATGTGGCCGGCCGCGGCGTGGGGGTCGGGTATGCGCGCCGGGCCGGGTTGACCGCGTCACGATTTGTCCCCTGCCCCTTCGGCGAACCGGGGACACGGATGTATCGCACCGGCGACCTCGTGCGGTGGGGTCCCGACGGGCAGCTGCGCTACCTCGGACGCGCCGACGATCAGGTGAAGATCCGCGGGTACCGCATCGAACTCGGCGAGATCCAAACGGCGCTGGCCGGGCTGGACGGTGTGGAGCAGGCGGTGGTGATCGCCCGCGAGGACCGTCCCGGCGACAAACGCCTGGTCGGCTACATCACCGGAACGGCGGGCCCCGCCGAGGCGCGCGCCCAGCTGGCTCAGCGGCTCCCGGCCTATATGGTTCCCGCCGCGGTGGTTCGCGTCGACGCACTGCCGTTGACGGTCAACAACAAACTCGACACTCGCGCCCTGCCGGCACCGGGGTACGGGGACGTCGATCATTACCGCGCGCCGACCAACGCGGTCGAGGAGGTCCTGGCCGGCATCTACGCCCAGGTGCTCGGGCTAAAGCGGGTGGGGGTTGATGAGTCGTTCTTCGACCTGGGCGGGGACAGCATCTTGTCGATGCAGGTGGTGGCCCAGGCGCGGGCGGCCGGGCTGACGTGTCGGCCGCGCGACATCTTCGTCGAGCAGACCGTGGCCCGGCTGGCCCGGGTGGCCGCGGTGGCCGGCGTCGAAGCCGTTCCGGTCGATGAGGGCGTCGGGCCGGTGCCGGCCACCCCGATCATGCGCTGGCTTTACACCGTGGCCGGGCCGATCGACCAGTTCAACCAGACGATGGTGGTCCAGGCACCCGCCGGGGTCACCGAGGCCGACGTGGTGATCGTTCTTCAGGCGTTGCTGGACCGGCACGCCATGCTGCGGCTACGCGCCGGCACCGACGATGCCGGCGACCTGTCGCTCCACGTGCCCGAGCCGGGTTCGGCCGACTCCGACGCTTGCCTGCAGATCGTCGACGCGCTCTCCGACGAGGCGCTGGCAGACACCCGGTCACGGTTGAACCCGGCTGACGGGGCAATGGTCCGCGCACTATGGGCGACCGCCACCGGCCAGTTGGCGCTGGTCATTCACCACCTGGCCATCGACGCGGTGTCCTGGCGAATCCTGTTGGAGGACTTGAACATCGCGTGGGGTCAGCATCGCAGCGGGCAACCGATCGCGCTGCCGGCGGCCGGGACATCGTTTGCCCGCTGGGCCGCACTGCTCGACGAGCGCGCCCACGCCCCCGCAGTCGTCAACCAGGCCGACCGCTGGCGAAAGGTGTTGGCGCTCCCGGCCGCGCTGCCGCCGGTACAACCCGAGGTGGATACCTATGCCGGCGCCGGGCACCTGACGGCAAGACTGGATGCCGAGACGACCCGCCTGCTGCTGGGCGAGGTGCCCGCGGCGTTTCACACCGGCATCACCGACATCCTGCTGATCGCCTTCGGCATGGCCTGGGCCGAATACTTCGGCGCCGACGGTGGCGCACCCATCGGCATCGACGTTGAAGGCCACGGGCGCCACGACGACCTGTTCCCCGACGTCGACCTGTCGCGCGCGGTGGGCTGGTTCACCACCAAATACCCGGTCTCCCTGGCGGCCGCGGGGCTGCGCTGGGCTCAGGTCGTGGGCGGTGACTCGGCCCTGGGTGCCGTGATCAAAGACGCCAAAGAACAGCTCCGCGCCCTGCCCGACGGCCTGACCTTCGGGCTGCTGCGTTACCTCAACGCCGACATCGACATGCCCGGTTCAGATCCGGCGATCGGGTTCAACTATTTGGGCCGGATGGGCGCGGGCGCCGCCGACCTCCCTGACGAGCTGTGGCGCGTCAGCCAGGACGGCCTGTCGGTCGCCGCCGCGACCACCGTGCCGATGCCCTTGGGACACACCGTTGAAGTCAACGCCGTCGCCTTGGAAGACGATGACACCGGCGCCGGGCCACACCTGCACGCGACCTGGACGTGGGCCCCTTCGGCACTCGACCACGGCCAGGTCAGCCGGCTCAGCCGGCTGTGGTTCGACGCCCTGGCCGGCATCTGCGCGCACGTCCAACGCGGCGGCGGCGGACTCACGCCCTCCGATATCGTCCCCGCCCGACTCAGCCAACCGCAGATCGACGAGCTGCAGCAGCGGTACCGGATCGCCGATGTCTTGCCGTTGACTCCCCTGCAGCAGGGACTGCACTTTCACGCCGGCGCCACCGGCGGCTGCGACGACCTGTACGCGATGCAGCTGGACATCACCGTCACCGGCCCGCTGGATCCGCATCGCCTGCACGATGCCGTACACGCGGTCATCAACCGCCACCCCAACCTGGCCGCCCGGTTCTGCGACGAATTCGGCGCACCGGTGCAAATCATTCCGGCCGACCCCACGCCGGCGTTTCAGTTTTTCGAACTGGGCTCCGAGGAGCAGGTCCAGCAGGTGTGTGCCGCCGAACGCGCCGCGGTCTGCGACCTCGCCCAGCCGCCGGCTTTTCGGGTGGCTTTGATCCGCACCGCCGAAGGCCGGCACCGGGTCGTCCTGACCAATCACCACATCGTGCTCGACGGCTGGTCCCTGCCGATCCTGTTGGGGGAGATCTTCGCCGGCTACTACGGACAGCGACTCCCCGCGGCCACGCCGTATCGCCGGTTCGTCGGCTGGCTGGCCGATCGGGACCTGGAGGCCGCCCGCGCGGCCTGGCGCGATGTGCTGGCCGGCTTCGATACCCCCACCTTGGTGGCTCCACCTCGCCGATCGGGGCTCGGGCGGCGCGGCGTGACCGCGTCGCGGTTGCCCGGGGAGACCACCCGGGCACTGACCGACCTGGCGCGCTCGTGTCACACCACCGTCAACACCGTGCTGCAGGCGGCGTGGGCGCAGCTGCTGATGGGGCTGACCGGCCACCATGACGTCACCTTCGGCACCGCGGTATCCGGCCGGCCGACCGACGTGCCCGGCGCGGAAACGATGGTCGGTCTGTTGATCAACACGGTGCCGGTGCGCGCGACCATCACCCCGGCCACCAGCACCGTCGACCTGCTCGACCAACTGCGCAACGACCACAACCACACGCTCGAACACCAACACCTGGCGCTTACCGAGATCCACCGCGCCACCGGCCACGACCAACTCTTCGACACCCTGTTCGTCTACGAGAACTACCCGATCGACACCGCCGCGTCGTTGGATGTCCGCGAGCTGGCCATCACCGACGTCGCCACCCGCGAATCCACCCACTACCCGCTGACGCTGCAGGCCATGCCGGGCGACCAATTGGGCCTGCGCATCGAATTCGACACCGACGTCTTCGACGCCGCCGGCATCGAAGCGCTGAGCGCGCGGTTGCGGCGGGTGCTGGTGGCCATGACCGCCGATCCGACGGCTCGGTTGTCGTCGACGGATTTGCTCGATGCCGACGAACACGCGCTCCTCGATGAGATCGGCAACCGCGCGGTATTGACCCAGCCCGCGACGCCGGTGTCGATTCCGGGCCTGTTCGCCGCGCAGGCGGCGCGCACACCCGAGGCGGTGGCGGTCACCTTCGACGGCCGCGAGATGACGTACCGCGATCTTGATCTGGCGTCAAACCGCCTGGCGCACTTGCTGATCGAACACGGTGTAGGACCCGGCCAGTGTGTGGCGCTGCTGTTCAACCGGTGCGCCGACGCGATCATCGCGATCCTGGCAACGCTGAAGGCAGGCGGGGCCTATTTGCCGATCGACCCGGCGCACCCGCCGGCCCGGATCCAGTTCATGATGGCGGACGCCGCGCCGATCGCCGCGGTCACCACCACCGGGCTGGCCGACCGGCTGCGCGGGTACGACGTGCCGGCCATCGCCACCGACGACCCCGCCGTTGATGCCCGCCCAGACACGGGCCTCCCGCCGCCGGGCCCCGATGACGTCGCCCACATCATCTACACCTCGGGCACCACAGGTGTCCCCAAGGGCGTCGCCGTCACCCACCACAACGTCACCCGGCTGTTCGACTCACTCGCCGTCGGCGTGGAGCCGGGGCCGGAAAAGGTGTGGACGCAGTGCCACTCCTACGCCTTCGACTACTCGGTGTGGGAGATCTGGGGCGCCTTGCTGCACGGCGGCCGCCTGGTCGTGGTGCCCGAGGCGGTGGCGGCCGCACCGGACGACTTCCACGCCTTGCTCGTGGCTGAAAGGGTCAGCGTCTTGAGCCAGACCCCGTCGGCCGTGGCGACGCTCTCACCCGAGGGTCTGGGGCCGGCGGCGTTGATGGTCGCCGCCGAGGCCTGCCCGGGCGACGTGGTGGATCGGTGGGCGCCCGGGCGGGTGATGATCAACGGCTACGGCCCGACCGAGACCACGGTTTACGCCGCGATCAGCGCCCCGCTGATGGCGGGGTCGGCGGTGGTGCCCATCGGTGCACCGGTGCCAGGGGCGGCCCTGTTCGTGCTGGACGGCTGGCTGCGGGCGGTGCCGTTCGGCATGGTCGGGGAGTTGTACGTGGCCGGCCGCGGCGTCGGGTGTGGCTATCTGCGCCGGGCCGGGCTGACCGCGTCGCGGTTTGTGGCCTGTCCGTTCGGGGAGCCCGGAACACGCATGTACCGCACCGGGGATCTGGTGCGGTGGGGCGCCGACGGGCAGCTGCAGTATCTCGGCCGCGCCGATGAGCAGGTCAAGATCCGCGGATACCGCATCGAACTCGGTGAGATTCAGGCGGCACTGGCCGCGCTGGACGGGGTGGAGCAGGCGGCGGTGATCGCCCGCGAGGACCGCCCGGGCGACAAACGATTGGTGGGCTACCTCACCGAGTCCGTCCCCGGGGCGGTGGACCCAGCCGCGATCCGTGCCCGGCTCGCCGAACGGCTACCGGCCTACATGGTCCCCGCCGCGGTGATGGTGGTTCGGGCACTGCCCCGCACGGTCAACGGCAAGCTCGACAGGCGCGCCCTGCCGGCACCCGAATACCGGGCCGGCCCTTACCGGGCGCCCGCCGATGTGGTTGAAGAGGTGCTGGCCGGTGTGTACGCCCAGACCCTGGGCCTGGAGCGGGTCGGGGTCGACGAGTCGTTCTTCGACCTGGGCGGCGATTCGCTGTCGGCGATGCGCCTGGTCACCGCGATCAACAAGATCCTGGATACCAACCTGGCGGTGCGCACGATCTTCGACGCGCCGTCGGTCAGAAGCCTGAGCCAGCTGTTGGGTAGGGACGGCAGGCTGCTGGAAGCAGCCCCGGCCGTGAGCCCGGCCAGCGATCGGTGCTTCGCGTCCGTGCACGGCGGCGATACCGCCGAGCTGCGCGCCGGCGATCTCGCGCTGGACAAGTTCATCGACGCCCCGACGCTGTCGGGCGCCCCCGGCCTGCCCCGGGCCACGACCGAGCCGCGGACCGTCCTGCTCACCGGGGCCACCGGTTTCCTCGGCCGCTACCTGGTCCTGCAATGGCTCGAGCGAATGCAACTCGTCGACGGCACCCTGATCTGCCTGGTGCGCGGAACTTCCGCCGACGATGCGCGACGCCGGCTGGACAAGACCTTCGACAGCGGCGACCCGAAGCTCTTGCGCCACTACCAGGAACTGGCCGCCGATCATCTCGAGGTCATCGCCGGCGACAAGGGCGAAGCCAACCTCGGCCTGGACCGGCAGACCTGGCAGCGGCTGGCCGACACCGTCGATCTGATCGTCGATCCCGCCGCGCTGGTCAACACCGTGTTGCCCTACCGCGAACTGTTCGGGCCGAACGTCATGGGCACCGCCGAGCTGATCCGGATCGCACTCACCACCAAGATCAAGCCCTACGCCTACGTGTCGACTTCGGACGTCGGCCGCCAGATCGAGCGGTCGCTGTTCACCGAGGACGCCGACATCCGGGTCATCAGCCCGATCCGCACCGTGGACGGGAGTCTGGCCAACGGCTACGGCAACAGCAAGTGGGCCGGCGAGGTGCTGCTGCGGGAAGCGCACGACCTGTGCGGGGTGCCGGTCTCGGTCTTCCGCTCCGGCATGATCCTGGCCGACACCACCTACGCGGGGCAGCTCAACCTGCCGGACACCGTGACCCGCATGATGCTGAGCATCCTGGCCACCGGCGTCGCGCCCGCCTCGTTCTTCCAGCTCGACCCCGACGGCAATCGGCAACGCGCACACTTCGACGGGCTGCCCGTCGGCTTTATCGCCGAGGCGATCGCCACGCTGGGCGCCCAGGCCGGCCGGGATTCATCGAGTGGCTTCCAGACCTACCACGTGATGAACCCGCACGACGACGGCATCGGGCCCGACGAGTACGTCGACTGGCTGATCGAGGCGGGCCATCCCATCCAGCGGATCGACGACTTCGGGGAGTGGTTGCAGCGATTCGAGGCCGCCCTGCGTACCCTGCCGGATCGACAGCGCCGGCACTCGGTGCTGCAGATGTTGCTGTTGCGCAACGCTACTCAGCTGCATCCCCCCGAGCCGAGCCGCGGGTCCTACGCGCCGACCGACCGGTTCCGCGCCGCGGTCCAAAACGCAAAGATCGGCCCCGACAAGGACATCGCGGACATTCCGCACGTGACGGCGCCGATCATCATCAAGTACGCCACCGACCTGCAACTGCTCGGACTGCTGGGTGCGGACCGGGTCGGAGCCGACGACTCGCGCCGAGATGCGGGTCGGCGTAAGCCGTTGGTGGCCGGTCCGCGGCCCGCAGTGGTCCCGCTGTCGTTCGCCCAAAGCCGGCTGTGGTTCCTCAACCGCTTCGAGGGCGGGGTTGCGACCTACAACATGCCGATCGCTTTTCGGATGAGCGGGCCCCTGAACGTCGCGGCGTTGGAATCGGCCCTCGACGATGTCGTCGCCCGCCACGAATCGCTGCGCACCATATTTCCCGACATCGACGGTGTGCCGTTTCAGCAGGTGATGCCGGCCAAGGCGGGCATGTGGCGAGGCGGGGACCCGGCTGTCACGTTTTTGCCGGAGCAGGATGTCGCCGCCCACGTGATCGCGCTGGCGGGTTATCGGTTCGATTTGTCCGCGGAGATCCCGGTCCGTGCGCAGATCTATTCCGTCGGGCCCGAGCGGCATGTGGTGACAATCGTGTTGCACCACATCGCTTTTGACGGATGGTCGTTCGCGCCGATGGTCAGGGACATCGCCGAGGCGTACCGGGCGCGGGCGCGGGCGGAGGCGCCGCGGTGGGCACCGTTGCCGGTGCAGTATGCGGATTACACGCTTTGGCAATCGGAGTTGTTGGGCGCTGAGTCCGATCCGGATAGCGTCATCGCGGGCCAGTTGCGGTACTGGCGGCAAGAACTGGCCGATCTGCCGGTAGTGGCGTCGCTGCCGACGGATCGGTCCCGTTCGCCGGAGCCCAGTTTCCGCGGTGATGCGATCGACGTGGCCATCGACCCGCAAATCTGGGCGGGCGTCAAAGGCGTTGCGGCAGAGCATAATACGACGGCATCGATGGTGCTCCAAGCGGTGGTGGCGGTGCTGTTGCACCGAGTCGGCGTCGGTGAGGACGTGGTGATGGGCACGCCGATCGCCGGACGGTTGGATCAGGCGCTCGACGATCTGGTCGGGTTCTTCGTCAACACCTGGGTGTTGCGGGTGGGGATCACTTCTGCGCACCGGTTCAGCGATGTGCTCCAGCAGGTGCGCCACAAGGCGCTGGATGCCTACGGCAATCAGGATGTCCCGTTCGAGCGGCTGGTCGAGCAGCTGAATCCCGCGCGATCCACGGCACACCATCCACTGTTTCAGGTGTTCATGGCCTTCCAGAACAATGTGCGCCCCGAGGTGTTGTCGTTCGACGAGCTCAGTGTCGAGCCGCTGACGGCGGCGACGGGCACCGCCAAATTCGACCTGGAATTCGAGTTCAGCGAAGTGCCGACCGACGATCCGGCGGCGCCGATGGCCACCGGTGTGGTGACGTATGCCACCGATCTGTTCGACCGGGCCACCGCCGAGCGGTTGGTCGCCTGGCTTGGACGCCTGATCGAGGCGGTGGTGGCGGATGCGTCGGTGGTGGTGGGGGACGTCCCGCTGCTCGATCGCCGCGAGCGGGACTCGATGCTGTCGCAGTGGTCTGGCGCCGGCGTGGGAACGCCCGTGGAGGTGGCGCCGGAGTTGTTGGCCGCGGCGGTGGCTGCCCGCCCCGACGCGGTGGCGGTGGTGGACGGCGCCCGGGAGGTGTCGTATCGAGAGCTGGATGAATGGTCGACGCGGTTGGCGCGGATGCTGATCGAGGCCGGGGTGGGTCCCGAGCATGCCGTGGGCGTGGTGATGGATCGGTGTCTGGAGTTGGTGGTGGCCTGGTGGGCGGTGGTCAAGGCCGGCGGGGCTTATGTGCCGGTGGATCGGGCCTATCCGGTCGAACGGGTCGCCACGATGCTGGACACGGTCTACGCGGGGTGGGTGTTGACGTGTGGCGCCGACACCGTGCCCGGGGCCGGGGCGCGCCCGGTGCTGCGCGTCGACGGGCTGGACCTGAGCGGGCGCTGCGCGGACACGATCACCGACGCCGAGCGGCTGACGCCGTTGGGGGTGGGCAACACCGCGTACGTGATGTTCACGTCGGGGTCCACCGGTGCCCCCAAAGGGGTCGCCGTCAGCCACGCCGGTCTGCTGGCGGCGGCACTCGGCGAGGGCGTCGGGTTAGGAGCGGATTCGCGGCTGCTGATGGTGGCCTCGCCGACCTTCGATGTTTCGGTCGGCGAGTTGTTGGCGGCGGTGAGGTCGCGGGCGGCGCTGGTGGTGGCGGGCAGGGACGCCTACGCGGGGGAGGCGTTGACCACGTTGCTGCAACGCCAGCAGGTCAATGCGGCGGTATTCACCCCGACGGTGTTGTCGTCGCTGGATCCGAACCGGCTGCAGGGCGTGGACACGCTGATCACCATCGGGGAGGCCCTGCCGGCCGAGTTGGCGGCCTCCTGGGCGCCGGGCCGGCGGATGTTCAACACCTACGGCCCCACCGAGACCACGATCTGGGTCACCTGCACTGCGCCGCTGTCGGCGGGGCAGCCGGTGGGCATCGGCGCCCCGCTGCCCGGAGCGTGCGCGGTGGTTCTCGACGCCCGGCTGAACCCGGTGCCCAGGGGAGTGGTCGGCGAGTTGTATGTGAGCGGGCCGGTGCTCGCGCACGGCTATCTGGGCCGGGTCGACCTGACCGCGGAACGGTTCGTCGCGAATCCCTATGGCGCTGCCGGCGCGCGGATGTACCGCACCGGTGATCTGGTGCGCTGGACGCGGGACGGAACCCTGGACTACCTGGGCCGCGCCGATACCCAGATCAAATTGCGCGGACAGCGCATCGAACTGGGCGAAATCGAAAACACCCTGCTGTCGTGCCCGCAGGTCACCCAGGCGGCCGCAACCGTGCACCACACCAAGACCGGAGCGCACCTCGTCGCCTACCTCACCCTCGAGCGCAGCGCCGGAACCGACCATGACGCCGAAACCGTCGAAGGGTGGCAGCACGTCTGGGACGAGCTGTACGGCACCCAGGTCGGGGAGTCGGCGTTCGGCATGGATTTTCGGAGTTGGAACAGCAGCTACACCGGGGATCCGATTCCGCTCGAGGAGATGGTGGAGTGGCGCTCGGCAGCGGTGGATCGGATCGTCGCCCTGCGGCCGCGAAGAGTGTTGGAGATCGGCGCGGGCTCAGGGTTGGTGCTGTCGCAGATCGCCCCGCACTGTGAGCACTACGTCGCCACCGACATCTCGCCGGCGGCCATCGAATACCTGGCCCGCTCGCTGGAGAGGTTGCAGATCCCTTGGCGCGACCGGGTCCAGCTGCTGACCCAACCCGCCCATGTGGTCGAGGGGCTGCCGCCCGGCTACTTCGACACCGTCGTTCTCAACTCGGTCATCCAGTACTTCCCCAATCGGCAATACCTGGCCGAGGTCATCGACAACGCCATGGATCTACTGGCCCCCGGCGGGGCCCTCTTCCTCGGCGACGTCCGCAACCACACCCTGCAAGCCGCCTTCCAAACCGCGGTCGCGCTGGCCCGCACCGACAGCACGGACACCACCGAGATCCGCCAGTGGGTTCAGCGCGCCATGCTCAGCGAATCCGAATTGCTCTTAGCCCCGGAGTTTTTCCTTACCTGGGCCGCCGACCGCCCATCAGTGGCCGGGCTCGACATCGAAGTCAAACGCGGGCTCGCCGACAACGAAGTGAACCGGTACCGCTACGACGTTGTCATCCATAAAACACCGACGCCGGCACGCTCGCTCGCGACGGTGCCCACCTGGACGTGGGCCCAATGCGCGGGGCTGGACGGGTTGCGCACCCAGTTGATGACGCAACGTCCCGCCACGATCCGCGTCGCCGACATCCCCCATACGGGAGTGATCGCCGACGTCCACGTCGAACAGGCCCTCGCGGCCGGGCTACCGCTGGCCGACGCGCTCGCCCGAGCCACGGCGACCCCCGATACCGCCACTCCCGAACAGTTGCACCGCGCCGGCGAAGCCGCCGGATATCACGTCGCGGTGACCTGGGGCGCCCAACCCGGCACCCTCGACGCCGTCTTCATCGGCCCCGAACCGCACCGCCGGCACGCCCCACCGGTGACCGATCTCTACCTGCCAGACACCCGGGCCCGCCGGAGTACCCCCCATGCCAACGAACCCCGCACCAACACCAAGGTCGGTGCGGTGCGTCAGCGTCTGAGCGCACGGTTGCCCGACTACATGGTGCCGTCTCAGATCGTCGTGCTCGAGCGATTCCCGTTGACCTCCTCGGGCAAGATCGACCGAAAGGCGCTGCCCGCGCCGGTGTTTGCCGCCACACCCTTCCAGGCGCCGCGCACCCCGACGGAGAAGATCGTGGCCGGCGTCTACGCCCAGGTCCTGGGGCTCGAGCGGGTCGGGGTCGATGAGTCGTTCTTCGACCTGGGCGGCGATTCGCTGTCGGCGATGCGCCTGATCGACTCGATCAACAAAGCCCTGGACACCGACGTGGCGGTGCGCACGGTTTTCGACGCCCCGTCCGTCAGAAGCCTGAGCGAGCGGTTGGATCGACATGACAGTCCGGCCAGCGACCTGCTCTTTGCTGCCGTGCACGGAAGTGACAGCACCGAGGTGCGCGCCGGCGATCTGAGGCTGGACAAGTTCATCGACGCCCCGACGCTGTCGGCGGCCCCGAGCCTGCCCCGGGCCACAACCGAGCCGCGGACCGTCCTGCTCACCGGGGCCACCGGTTTCCTCGGCCGCTACCTGGCTCTGCAATGGCTCGAGCGAATGCAACTCGTCGACGGCACCCTGATCTGCCTGGTGCGCGCGAAATCCGCCGACGATGCGCGACGCCGGCTGGACAAGACCTTCGACAGCGGCGACCCGAAGCTGTTGCGCCACTACCAGGAACTGGCCGCCGATCATCTCGAGGTCATCGCCGGCGACAAGGGCGAAGCCAACCTCGGCCTGGACCGGCAGACCTGGCAGCGGCTGGCCGACACCGTCGATTTGATCGTCGATCCCGCCGCGCTGGTCAACACCGTGTTGCCCTACCGCGAATTCTTCGGGCCGAACGTCATGGGCACCGCCGAGCTGATCCGGATCGCACTCACCACCAAGATCAAGCCCTACGCCTACGTGTCGACGAGCGCCGTGGGCTATCAGATCGAGCGGTCGCTGTTCACCGAGGACGCCGACATCCGGGTCATCAGCCCCACCCGCGGAATCGACCCCAGCTACGGCAACGGATACCCCAACAGCAAGTGGGCCGGCGAGGTGCTGCTGCGCGAGGCCCACGACCTGTGCGGCCTGCCGGTCTCGGTATTTCGTTGCGACGTCATCCTGGCCGACACCGCGTATGCGGGCCAGCTCAATCTGCCGGACGTCTTCACCCGGACGGCGTTGAGCATCCTGGCCACCGGCATCGCGCCCGCGTCGTTCTTCCAGCTCGATGCCGACGGCAATCGGCAACGCGCACACTTCGACGGGCTGCCGGTCGGTTTCGTCGCCGAGGCGATCGCCACGCTGGGCGCCCGGGCGGTCGACGGATTTCAGACCTACCACGTGATGAACCCGCACGACGACGGCATCGCGCTCGATGAGTACGTCGACTGGCTGATCGAGGCGGGCCATCCCATCCAGCGGATCGGCGACTTCGGGGAGTGGTTGCAGCGGTTCGAGGCCGCCCTGCGTGCCCTGCCGGATCGGCAGCGCCGGCACTCGGTCCAGGACGTGTTGCAGTTCGTGTTACACGCGGCCGAGCAGTTGCAGCCCCCGGAGCCGAGCCGCGGGTCCTACGCGCCGACCGACCGGTTCCGCGCGGCGGTCCGGGAAGCGAAAATCGGCCCCGACCATGACATTCCGCACGTAACGGCGCCGATCATCAGCCAGTACGCCACCGACCTGCGACTGCTCGGACTCCTCTAGCGCGTCCCCGTCGTCAGCGACTTCCCTTGACTTCCAGGGGCTTCCGCGCCGACGCGATCACATAGTCGGAGAAGCCGGTCGATCGTTCCCACAGCGAGACGCCACGGCATTGCGCGCGATCGTCTTCCGTCACTTCCACGACCACTTCATTCATCTTCTTCTTTGCCTGAATGCGCTGCCGGGTGTACTTGGCCATGCCCGGGTACACGTCGTCCCGGATCGATTCCACCCGGATATCCTCGAATCCCGCGGCAGCCAGCCGGCCCGAGTATTCCTCCCGGTCGTAGTAATTGGCTTTCGGAATGTGGCCGTACTTTCGGCCGAACGCGGTCGTCAGGCCGGATTTCTTGCCAGGTTTGGGAAGCATATCGGTGAGCGCAATGGTTCCTCCGGGCTTGAGGACCCGAAACGCTTCGCGGATGAATTGGTCGCGCGTGTCGAAGTGGAATGCGCATTCCAGGGCCAAGACTTTTTCGAACGACACGTCGGGAAACTCCATTGCAGTCGCGGAGCCGCACCGAATGTCGATTTGTTTCTCCAGCCCGCGCTTGGCGACGCGGTCTCGGCCCATGTCGACGTGGACCGGTGTGATGTCGATGCCCGTGATGTGAGAAACCTTGAAGCGCTCGAGAAGAACAAAATCCTGCTCCCCGAAACCGACGCCGACGTCGAGGACTCTGTCGCCTGGTTTCAACCCGGCCCGCGTCCCCAAGAGTTCGACCATCGCGACGCAAGCGTCCGGATAGGTGCGAGCGACTTTCCAGTAACCGAGGTTGAGCCACAGCGGCTTGGAGTTATTGACGTAACCCTCATTCATGAAATCGATGACGTCGTCGCCGATCATCGTGTAGTAAGCCGCGGCGTCTTTTTGTCGCATCAGGCCGTAGGACTGGGAAACTGTCCGGAACGCCCGGTGGATCGCAGAGGAATTTCCGCGCATTGTCTTCCCTTCGGGAAACCGGCAATTCATGGTAGCGCGGGCCCCGGCACGACGACCCAGATCGAGCACTTCCGTGGCCATGGATTGCACGCAAAACTCGGTCGATCGGTGCGGCCATGGTCCATGATGATCTACGTGGACATCAGCACCCACGACATCGCGAACATGCCCCGGGGCGGGCCGAACGCCTCCTGGCTGGACCGTCGGTTGCAGACCGACCGACTGGAATACCTCGACCGCGACGATGTCGACGATCTGAAGCAAAAGGTCGTCCACGCGCTCGACCGCGCCGGACGGCGACGGTTCTTGGGCGCTCATGAGAAGTTGGCCAGGATCGTGCTTGCTGAGCTGGCCGATGTGCCCTCTCCGAAGATCCTCGAGCTGGGGGGCGGCCTGGGCGGGCTGTCGAGCAAGCTGCTCGAGATGCACCCCACCGCACACGTGACGGTCACCGACATCGACCCCACGTTCGTTGCCGCCGTCGCCGCCGGGGACCTCGGCACTCACCCACGAGCCACGGTGCGGGAGATGGACGCGACCGCGATCGACGCCGCGGACGGGCAGTACGACCTCGCGGTCTTCGCGATGTCGTTACATCACCTGCCGCCCGAGCGGGCCGCCCGGGTGTTCGCCGAAGGGACCCGGGTCGCGAAAAAGTTGTTGATCATCGACCTCCGCCGGCCCGCGGCAGCGGTCCACTCGATGGTGTTGGCGGCGACGTGGCCGTTCACCCGGGTGAGCCCGCTGGCACACGACGGTTTCATCAGCCAGCTACGCACCTACAGCCCGTCGGCGCTGAGGGCGCTCGCCCATTTCGCCGACCCGGCGATCACCGTCGAATTCCCGAACCAACGCTTGGGCCCGACGGTGGCGGTTGCCAGCCGCGGTTCGGGCTCGGGCTAGCTTTCCAGTTCCCGCTTCAGGTTGGCCAATACCTCGCCCTGAATCCTCTTCAACCCCAACGGTGCAAAGGTCTTCTCGAAGAAGCCCTTGACGCCGCCCGCACCGGTCCAGGTGGTCTTCACGGTGACGCTGGACCCGGGTCCGGCGGGGGCCACCGTCCAGTTGATGATCATCGACGAGTTGGCGTCCTTCTCGATGACGGAATGGCCGGCGACGTCGACGTTGACCTGCACGTCGCGGACGCGAGATTTGGTGGCCTGCAGCTTCCATCTGGCGACGGTGCCCGCGCCCTGGCCGCCCTGTATCACCTGGTAATCGCTGTACTGGGGGGACAGAATCTTCGGGCGCACCTGCTGATAGTCCGCGACGGCCGCGAGGGTGGCGGCCGGCTCGGCGTTGACCAAAATTGTGCTGGCAGCACTCACCTGTCCCAAAACAACTCCTGAAGCTATGCGGCCCGCGCGTGGGTGCACGGGCTGTGGTCGAAGACTAGGGTATATGTGGTGCCTGTCCCTGGATCTGCACTCTCGGCGCACAAGTCGGGCGTTGACCGGTTGATGGCGAGTTATCGATCCATCCCCGCAACGTCCGTCGTCAGGCTCGCCAAGCCGACCTCAAACCTGTTCCGCGCCCGCACTAAACGCGACGCTCCCGGCCTGGACACGTCGGGTCTGACCGGAGTGCTGAGCGTCGATCCCGAAGCCCGCACCGCCGATGTGGCCGGCATGTGCACCTATGAGGATCTGGTGGCCGCGACGCTGCCTTACGGCCTTTCGCCACTGGTCGTCCCGCAATTGAAGACGATCACGCTCGGCGGTGCGGTCAGCGGCTTGGGCATCGAGTCGGCATCGTTTCGCAATGGTCTGCCGCATGAATCGGTGCTGGAGATGGACATCCTCACCGGCGCCGGCGAGTTGCTCACCGCATCGCGCACCCAGCATCCCGACCTGTTCCGCGCCTTCCCTAATTCCTATGGGACGCTGGGGTATTCAACGCGGCTGCGGATCGAGCTGGAGCCAATCGCGCCGTTTGTCGCGTTGCGGCACGTCCGGTTCCGCTCGCTGCCTGCGCTGATCGCGGCGATGGAACGCATCATCGATACCGGCGGGCAGGGCGGCACGCCGGTCGACTATCTCGACGGTGTGGTGTTCAGCGCCGACGAGAGCTACCTGTGCGTGGGCCGGCGAACCACCAACCCGGGACCGGTCAGCGACTACACCGGGAACAGCATCTACTACCAGTCGATCCGGCACGACTCCCCCGGGGTGGAAGCCACCAAAGACGACCGGCTGACGATGCACGACTACTTCTGGCGCTGGGAAACCGACTGGTTCTGGTGCTCGCGCGCGTTCGGTGTGCAGAACCCCCGGCTGCGGCGCTGGTGGCCGCGCCGCTACCGGCGCAGCAGCGTCTACTCGAAGCTCGTCGCCATGGACCAGCGCTTCGGCGTCGCCGACCGGATCGAGAAACGCCATGGCCGTCCCCCGCGTGAGCGGGTGGTCCAGGATGTCGAGGTGCCGGTCGAACGGACCTGCGAGTTCCTGGAGTGGTTCCTGCAGAACGTGCCCATCACCCCGATCTGGCTGTGTCCGCTACGGCTGCGCGATCACGGGGGCTGGCCGCTGTATCCGATGCGGCCGGACCACACCTACGTCAACATCGGCTTCTGGTCTTCGGTGCCGGCGGGCGCCACGGAAGGCGCCGCCAACCGGACGATCGAAGCGAAGGTGAGCGAGCTCGACGGGCACAAGTCGCTGTATTCCGACTCCTATTACGCCCGCGAGGAATTCGACGAGTTGTACGGCGGCGAGGCCTACAACACGGTCAAGAAAGCCTACGATCCCGATTCCCGGCTACTCGACCTCTACGCAAAGGCGGTGCAACGGCGATGACTTCTATTAGCGAGACCAAGGAACCCCACCGCGCCACGGCCGGAAAACTCAGCATGGCGGAGATCCTGGAGATCTTCGCCGCCACCGGGCGCCACCAGCTGAAGTTCACCGCCTACGACGGCAGCACCGCCGGCAGCAAGGACGCGGAACTGGGCCTGGATCTTCGGACCCCGCGCGGCGCCACCTACCTGGCCACCGCTCCCGGTGAACTAGGTCTGGCCCGCGCATACGTGGCGGGCGACCTGGACCTGTACGGCGTGCACCCCGGCGACCCCTACCAGCTGCTCAAGACGTTGACCGACCGCGTCCAATTCAAGCGGCCGCCGGCGCGGGTGCTCGCCAACGTGGTGCGCTCGATGGGGCTGGAGCGGCTGGTCCCGGTCCCCCCGCCGCCGCAGGAAACGCCGCCCCGGTGGCGGCGGATCGCCGACGGGCTGATGCACACCAAGACCCGCGACGCCGAGGCCATCCACCACCACTACGACGTCTCCAACACCTTCTACGAATGGGTGCTCGGCCCGTCGATGACGTACACGTGCGCGGTCTACCCCGGCGCCGACGCGACGCTGGAAGAAGCCCAGGAGAACAAGTACCGGCTGGTCTTCGAGAAGTTGCGGCTGCAGCAAGGTGATCGGTTGCTCGACGTCGGCTGCGGTTGGGGCGGCATGGTGCGCTTCGCCGCGCGGCGCGGCGTCCGGGTGATCGGCGCCACCCTGTCGGGCGAGCAGGCGAAGTGGGCGCAACGGGCGATCCAGGATGACGGTCTCGAGGACTTGGCCGAAGTCCGGCATTCGGACTACCGCGACATCCGCGAGGGCGGGTTCGACGCGGTGTCCTCGATCGGGTTGACCGAGCACATCGGCGTCAAGAACTACCCGGCCTACTTCGCGTTCCTGAAGTCGAAGCTGCGCACCGGCGGGCTGCTGCTCAACCACTGCATCACCCGCCACGACAACAAGTCGACCTCCTTCGCGGGCGGCTTCACCGACCGGTATGTCTTCCCGGACGGGGAGCTGACCGGCTCGGGACGGATCATCACCGAGGTCCAGGACGTCGGCTTCGAGGTGCTGCACGAGGAGAACTTCCGGCATCACTACGCGATGACGCTGCGCGACTGGTGCCACAACCTGGTCGAGCACTGGGACGAAGCGGTCGACGAGGTCGGCTTGGCCACCGCCAAGGTGTGGGGCCTGTACATGGCGGCCTCACGGGTCGCCTTCGAGCAGAACAACCTGCAGCTGCACCACGTGCTGGCGGCCAACGCCGACGCGCGGGGCGGCGACCACCTGCCGCTCCGGCCCTGGTGGACGCCCTAGCCCTCAGGCGCCGACCCGCGGCTATCCCGGCAGTCGAGCTCAGGCGTTATCGATCCGGCGGGCGCCCAGCTCGTTCTGTAACAGCTCGAGCGCGACCTCCTCGGGGTCGCGGCGCGGCGCGGAGGACTCCGTGCGGCCGGCTTCGGCGAGCATGTGTTCCTCTTCGTCGCGCTGCGCCACATCGGGCGGGGGCTCTGCGGCCCTCGGGGTCGGCGCGGCCGACTCGACCGGCGCTGCCGCGCCCACCTCGCAACGCACCCGCCAGTTGACGCCCAGCGCATCTTTGAGCGCTTCGGCGATGACGTCGGCGTTGCGCTGTTCGCACAGCCGCTTGGCCAGCGGCGCCGACGAATGCGTCAGCACCAGCGTGTTCTCCTCGATCGCGCGGACGGTGGCGCCCGCCAGCATCACCTCGGTGGTGCGGCTGCGCTGGCGCACCTTGTCGCGCACCGTCGGCCACATGGTCCGCACGGCGGCCGCGTTGAGTTCACCGGGCGTGGCCGGTTCCGCGATCGGCGCTGCGGCCGGTTCGGGCACGGGGGGCGACGGGACCGGTTCGGGGACCGCCTCCGGCTTGGGAACGGGCGGAGCGGACCTGGGCGGGGCGGGCGCCTTGGGCGGGGGCGGCTGCTTGCGTGGCCGGGCCGGCGCCGTCGCCGCCGGCGGGTGCGCGGCCGCCGTCTCGGAGGCGGGAATCGACATGTCCAGCCGCGTCTCGATCCGCTCGACGCGCTGCAGCAGCGCCGACTCCGTGTCGCTGGCCGAGGGCAGCAGCAGCCGCGCACAAACCACCTCGAGCAACAGGCGCGGGGCCGTCGCGCCGCGCATCTCGCCCAGCCCCGCCTGCACGACCTCGGCGTAGCGGGTCAGGGTGGCCGACCCGAGGCGGGCGGCCTGGTCGCGCATCCGGTCGAGCACGTCCTCCGGGGCGTCCACCACGCCGCGGCTGACCGCGTCGGGAACCGCCTGCAGCACGATGAGGTCGCGGAACCGCTCCAGCAGGTCGGTGGCGAAGCGCCGCGGGTCGTGGCCCGCATCGATCACCGACTCCACCGCGCCGAACAGCGCCTCGGCGTCCGACGCGGCGAGGGCGTCCACCGCGTCGTCGATCAGCGCGACGTCGGTGGCGCCCAACAGCCCGAGCGCCCGCGGATAGGTGACGTGGTCGTCCTCGGCGCCCGCCAGCAGCTGGTCGAGCACCGACAGCGTGTCGCGAGGTGAGCCGCCGCCGGCGCGGATCACCAGCGGGAACACCGCGTCGTCGACGGCGACGCCCTCCTGCTCACAGATCCGCCCGATCAACGCCCGCATGGTCTTCGGGGGCAGCAGCCGGAACGGATAGTGGTGGGTGCGCGACCGGATCGTCGGCAGCACCTTCTCCGGTTCGGTGGTGGCGAAGATGAAGATCAGGTGCTCGGGCGGCTCCTCCACGATCTTGAGCAGCGCGTTGAATCCCGCGGTGGTCACCATGTGCGCCTCGTCGATGATGAACACCCGATAGCGGGACTGCGCCGGCGCGTAGAACGCGCGGTCCCGCAGCTCGCGGGTGTCGTCCACGCCGCCGTGGCTGGCGGCGTCCAGCTCCACCACGTCGATGCTGCCGGGGGCGTTCGGAGCCAGCGCCGTGCACGAGTCGCACACCCCGCACGGATTGGCCGTCGGCCCCTGGACGCAGTTCAACGACCGCGCCAGGATGCGCGCCGACGAGGTTTTTCCGCAGCCGCGCGGCCCGGAGAACAGATAGGCGTGGTTGATCCGGCCCGCTTCCAGGGCGATCGACAGCGGTTCGGTGACGTGCTCCTGCCCCACCACCTCGGCGAAGGTTGCCGGTCGGTACTTGCGGTAGAGGGCCACGGTCAGCAGGCTACCGGCGCGAGCTGACTGGAGCCCGGCGGGCGTGTCGTCGCCGTCAGCTCACACTGGACGCGGCGGAGACGAGCAACGACTCCGTGGCCGCCAGCAGCGCGCACGTGGCCAGCCCGTCGACCGCGTCGCGCAGGTCCGGCAGCGACGGGAACGTGGGCGCGATCCGGATGTTCTTGTCGTCCGGATCTTTTCGGTAAGGGAACGACGCGCCCGCCTCGGTCACGGCGATGCCCGCGTCCTTGGCCAGCGCCACGGTCCGGCGCGCCGTACCGGGCAACACGTCGAGGCTGATGAAGTAACCCCCCTGGGGTTCGGTCCACGAGGCGATCTTGGAGTCGCTCAGCCGCTTGTCCAAAATGTCCAGCGCCAACGCGAATTTCGGCGCCAGGATCTGCTGGTGACTCAGCATGTGCAGGCGTACCCCGTCGGCATCGCGGAAGAAGCGCAGGTGCCGCAGCTGGTTGACCTTGTCCGGGCCGATCGACTTCTTCCCCGCGTACTGCAGGTACCACGCGATGTTGCCCAGCGATCCGCCCAGGAAGCTCACACCGGCACCGGCGAAGGTGATCTTCGAGGTGGACGCTAAGACGTAGGGCCGGTTCGGGTTGCCGGCAGCGGCGGACAGCCCCAGCACGTCGATCTGGTGCGGGAAGTCATGCGTCAACGTATGCACGGCGTACGCGTTGTCCCAGAACAGCCGGAAGTCCGGCGCCGCCGTCCGCATCTGGACCAGCCGGCGGACCGTTTCCCAGGAGTAGGTGATTCCGGTGGGGTTGCCGAATACCGGCACCGTCCACATGCCCTTGATGGCGGGGTCGACGGCGACCAACTCCTCGATTAGGTCGACGTCGGGACCGTCGGCCATCATCGGGACGGGAATCATCTCGATACCCATCGTCTCGGTGATGGCGAAGTGCCGGTCATAGCCGGGAACGGGGCACAGGAATTTGACGCTCGCCTCGTCCTTCCAGGGGCGCTGCGAGTCGACGCCGCCGTACAACATCGAGAAGGCGACCAGGTCGTGCATCAGCTCCAGACTGGAGTTGTTGCCCGCGATCAGGTGGGGCACTCCGATGCCGAGCAGCTCTCCGAAGATGGCCCGCAGCTCGGGCAGGCCGTGCAGGCCACCGTAGTTGCGGGTGTCGGTGCCCTCGCTGTCGCGATAGTCGTCACCGGGCAGACTCAGCAACCGGTTCGACAGATCGAGCTGCTCGGGCGCCGGTTTGCCGCGGGTCAGGTCGAGGGCCAACTTCTTGGCCTGCAGATCCGCGTAGTCCTGCTGGTTGCGCGCGTGCAGAGCCGCTAACTCTTCAGGGCTGAGGGAATCGAAAGACACCATGGGCCCTTTCGCCTTGAACGCTGGAAGATCGGTGGGGCCAAAACGGTCCCCTGCATAGGGGACCCCGCGCACCCGACAGAGCCCATTGACCCTTGCTGCCTTCCGGCCCTGGGGGAGTTCACAGGATAGACGCCGCGCGGGGTCCACGGCGAGTCTAATACCTGGCGCGAACTAGTCGACGTGCGCCTCCAGGGCCACGGCGGCCTCGGTTACCATGGCCACGGAGGATTCGCCTAGTGGCCTATGGCGCTCGCCTGGAACGCGGGTTGGGTTAACAGCCCTCGCGGGTTCAAATCCCGCATCCTCCGCAATAGGTCCGCCATGCGGGCAGCACGAATTGGTCTGGAATCGGGTCGGCCGCCTTTAGGCTGGCCTGAGCCAGTCAGCATGAGGAGGCTTATGGGGCGCAAGGTCGCCATTCCGTGGCACGCGTCGTTCTCGATCGCTGCCGGCGTCCTCTACTTCTTTTTCGTGTTGCCCCGTTGGCCGGAGCTGATGGGTGACACCACGCATTCGTTGGGGACGGCGCTTCGGATCGCGACGGGGGCGCTGTTCGCCCTGGCCGCGCTGCCCGTGGTGTTCAACCTGTTGCGGGTGCGCAAGCCGGAGCTGGGGACGCCGCAGCTGGCCCTGACCCTCAGGGTCGCCTCGATCGCGGCCCATGTGCTGGCCGGCGTGCTCATCATCGGCACCGCGATCAGCGAGATCTGGCTGAGCCTGGACGCCGCCGGACGGTATCTGTTCGCGATCTATGGCGCGGCGGCCGCGATCGGATTGCTCGGGTTCTTCGCGTTCTACCTGTCGTTCGTCGCCGAGTTGGCGCCGCCACCGCCGAAACCGATCAAGGCGAAGAAACCCAAGAAGCGTCGGTTGCGCCGCAAGGCCGGCGAGGAAGACGGCGAACCCGCCGACGAGGCGGAGGCCGACGAGGCCGAAGACGAAGAGGCCGAGGCCGACGAGTCGGAGGAAACCGAGGCCGTCAAGGCCGAGTCTTCCGAAGAGCCGGCCGAGGTAGCCACGGCTCCCGAGGCGGCGGAAGAGCCCGCCCAGGGGGTCGAGGAGACCGAAGCGACCGAGCCCAAGCTGCGCAACCGCCGCCCGACGGGCAAGGGGTCGCACCGGATGCGGCGCCGGCGCACCAGGGGCGGCGTCGCGGTCGAAGAAGACCTCGACGAGGAATAGTCAGTCGCGCCGCCGCAGGCGCTCTACGTATGCGGCGATCCGTTGCAGGGTCCCGTCCGCTCCCCACATCTGGCGGACCTCGTCGTCGACACCCCGGCCGTCGCGGATCCGCGCCATCGTCGGGGCCCGCAGCTGCGTCTTGGTCTGCCGATATGCGTCGGCCGGGATGCCGCCGAGATCCGACGCGTCCGCCACGGCCGCATCGAGGAGATCGTCTTCGACCACGCGATGGGCCAGCCCGCGGGCAACGGCCTCGGCACCGCGATAGGTGCGCCCACCCAACAGCACCTCCTCGGCGCGATCGCCGCAGGCATAGCGCATGACCTCCAGCGCGGCGACCGGAAAGGGCACGCCGACACGCACCTCCGCCGCCCCGATCTGCGCCTCGGGGCCGATGAGGCGGCGGTCGCAGGCGCACGCGAGCACGCATCCGCCCGCGATCGCGGCGCCGTTGATGGCGGCGACCGTCGGGCCCGGGTAGGCGAACATCGCCTCGAACGCCGCGGACAAAGCGGGGACCAGCCGATCGGTGTAGTCGGCGCCGCCCTCCACCACGCGGTTGAGGTCGACCCCGGCGCTGAACGCCCGGCCGCCGCCGGTGACGACCAGCGCACCGGCCTCCGAGCGCTCCAGATCGCGCACCGCCAGGGTCAGCTCGTCGAGCAGCTCGACGTCCTGGGCGTTGACCGGACCCGACGACAGGGTCAGCACCTGCACGGTTCCCACCGTCTTGATGTCGATCATGGTCACATCCTCGATCAGCGGCTCACGGCCGCGATGACGACCGGAATGTCGGTGTTCTCGTCGGTGTGATAACTCGCGCACACGCGGTGGTAGCCGTCGGCGATCTGTAACGGGGCACCGGTCGGGAAGTCACCGCGCACCAGCAGGATGGGCGACAGCGGTTGGCCCTTCTCGATCTTGGTCAGGTCGGCGGCGACGTGGGGATTGTCGACCGGCAACAGGCCCAGCCGCGCCGCCCGCAGAATGTCTTTGGCCTTGCGGTGCGTGACGGTGCCGGCCTTCAGTTTCTTGATCGCCTTCTTGACGGTCGCCGAGTCCGCCAGCATGGTGAGGTAGTCCGCCGCCGCCGGAAAGTCATGGGCCTCAGGCTTTTCCAGCCACTTCACGCTCAGCATCGCGTGCTCCCTTCGCCTGCGCCCACCCCGACGCAGCCTACCGGCTCGACGCCGCGAAACTTGGGATCGGTAGCGAAGCGGCCGGTCTCTACTTACGCCATGGCGACGCCATCGGGGCGGCGCATGAAGGAAGGGAACCGCAAGTGAAACGTCTTCTCGCGGCTGCGATTGGGACACTGGGCGCCGCATCGGTGCTGGTGGGGTGCTCCAGCGGCGGCCACACGGCCGGCCCGGCATCGAGCACGGCACCCAGCGTCGCCAACGGCGGCGGGGCGCAGGTCAAGGTTGGCGGCACCGACCTGGCGGGCCTGGACCCGGCCTCGGTGACCTGCGTCCGGACCGGCGGCAAGATCGACATCGGCAGTGGCTCCAGCGGCGGACGGCAGGCGCTGGCCGTCGTCATGACCGACGAGGCCACCCCTAAGGTCGAGTCGCTGGCAATGGTCGTCGACGGCAACGCCCTGTCGGTCAGCAACAACATGGGCGCGAAGGTCGGCTCTGCCGACGTGGCGGTGGACGGCAAGACCTACACCATCACGGGCCAGGCGCAGGGCGCCGACCTGAAGAACCCGATGGCCGGCATGATCAGCAAGGACTTCAGCATCAAGGTGACCTGCGGCTGATCGGTTGCGGACCGGGCGGCGGGCGTGGCTGGATCAGCGTCCGCCGCTCGCCGCTTTCCCTGCCCGGGCAGCGCCGGCGGACTTATGATGCAGCCGTGTCGATCCCCGACGAGTTGGACAACGCTCGCCGCCTGGCGTACGCGGCCGACGAAGCGGGGGCGCGCGATCTGCTGCTGTCCTTGATACCGCGCATCGAGCGGGAAGACCGGGACGATCTGATGCTGGAAGTCCTCGCGCAGCTCGGCGAAATCTACCTTCAGCGCGGCGCGAATGACGGCGTGCGCGAATGCATCCGGCGCATTGAAGACTGCGTGGCGATCTACGCGAGCATGCCCGCCGATGCCGGGACCACACGCATGATCCGCCGGTACTCGCGCCGGGCCCAGTTTCTGCAAACCGGCCTGGCCGCGGCGATCGGCGATCATGAGGGCGCGGCGGCGGCGCTGGCGGTGCTAAATGACGACGCGGACGTTCCCGCCCTGGCCGACGAACACACCCACCTGCGCATTCATGCGCTGGTGTGGTGCGCGACCGCATTGTGCGACGACGACCTGCATGCCCGGTCGGTCCCGTTGTGGGAGAACGTTATTGGTGCCATGGCAGACTACGGTGGGAGCGGCGATGCCGCCGACCACCTCCGGGTCGTCGCAGGCATCGGGTACGGCAGGTTCTGCGTCCAAACGGGCCGGCTGCCGGAAGCAGACCCCTGGCTGCGACGCGCGGAAGCCCGGGCACAGGCCAACGGCTGGGAACTGGCCACGGCGCAAGCACGATTGGAGCGGGCAGCGGCGTGCTGGGCGGCCAACGACCACGCCGGCACCGAGCAACTGGTGTCGGAGGCCTATCCCGTCATCGCCCGCCACGCCCGGGCCCACGACGTCGCCCGCTGCTGGCTGTATATGGGGCTCACCCGGCTGGGGGCCGGTGCCCTGGAAGCCGCCGACGAATGCTGGGAGCACGCAGAGCGGCACTGGCGCGAATTGGGAAGGCCGCTTCATCTGCACCGTATCTTGTTGCAGCGCAGCTGGATAGCGATCTTCTGGAGCCGTTTCGCCGAAGCGGTCGAGCTGATCGCCGAGGCCCGCGAATTGCTCGACTCGTCGCCGCGCAGCAGCTGGCTACAGTACGCGCTGCTCGACAATCATCTCGGCACGGTGTGGCGCGCGGACGCGTTGGCGGACCTCGGCTTCGACAGCTCGGGCGATCCCGACGAGACGCTGCAGGAGACCGAGGCCCGACAGGCGGAGGGACTCGGCATCCTCCACGGCGAGATCGGCACCGATGAATACTGGCGCGGCATGACCAAGCTGCAGCAGGCCGCGGAGCTCAAGATCCCCGCCGCCCTGGCGGTCGACTCGGTGCGGTACTCCATCGCCGATGCGGACGCGAGATCACGCTGGGCCGCGAGCATTTCGGCCCCCGTCCTGGCCGGCGCCTTCGCCGTCGCCTGGGAATGGGAGAACACCGAACTGATCAGTCAGCTGGTCGAATACCACAGCGCCCGAGGGACTTTCGGCACCGGTTTGCAGCGGCCACAAACCGGCGAATGGGCGTCCACGGCCACCGCCCCCGTCCCCCTCGACGCCGACCCGGAGCCGGCCCCCGCGCTGGCCGCGGCCGGCTCGCCGGCCACCGGCGGCGCATCGCTGACCCGGCTCGGACCGTTGCCGCCGTTGCGGATGCAGCCGGACACCGAGCCGATCCTGAGCCACTATCGGGCGCTGGCATTCCAGCGCTACGGCCGTGACGTCACCGCGACCGAGCCCGCCTGGTCGACCTGGCCGTGAGCGACACCGACGGGGCCACCCTGATCCTGCGGTACGCCGACGTCGGGATCGCCACCTACGCCAGCCTGCGGGTCGTCGGCCAGCCGTCACGCACCGTCAACTGGGTCATCGAAGAGCCACTGTTGCTGGCCGCGCTGGAAGAACTGGCGAACGCCCTGCCCGAGCCGCACGGCTCCGAGAGCCCGACGGACGCCATCGAGCGCGCGCTGACCACCGGGCCGTTCGCGACGGCGGAGAGCGAGCTGACGCTCGCCTACATCCTCGGCGTGCTGCTGATCGGCTCCGCCGGCTGGCAGCTGCTCGCCGAGTGCATGGCCACGCCGCGCGCCGCCCTGTTCGTCTCGCCCAGCGCCCGGCTTGCCCGGGTCCCATGGGGGCTGCTGGCGGTGCCGAAATCGGGCCCCAGCAAGGAAGAATTGGTGCGCGCCCGCCAGGAGGCCATCACCGCCAGCGGCCGGGCCGCGGCCCGCATCCCCTGGCAGCTCGCCGATATCGCGAAACACACCGACGGCTACCGGCTGATGGAACTGGTCGACGTCCTGATGGCGGTCCCGCCGAACATCGTGCACTCACCGCGCGCGCCGGCCGGATGGGACACCAGGAAGGACGGTCCGCCGCTGCTGGTCCTCGACCCCAGGGTGCCGGGGCAGCGCCCGGACTCCGCGCTGGGGTCGGTACTGGGCAGGCCCGCGCCGGACACACCGTTGGCGCGGCACTTCACCGGCGTGCTGGAACACCGGCCGGTGCTGCCGGCCATTGAATCCCCGGCAGCCGCGGTCGAACTGTTCCGCCGCCAAGACTCCGATCGCACGTGGCTGGCCAAGCTGCTGGCTCAGACGCCGAGCAGGCTGCTCTATGTGGGCCATGCGAGTTCGGCGGACGGCCAAGCCGATCGGGCCGCGCTGCACCTGGCCGATACCGCCGACGTCCCCGGCGACGCCGACGCCATCGGTGATCACCGCCCGCTGACCGCGTCGGACCTGATGGCCCTGCAACTGCCGATGCCGCCGCGGGTGGCCCTGCTCGCGTGCGGATCGGGCGGGGACTACCAATTCGACGAGGCCACCGGGCTGGTGGCGGCGATGATCCTGGGCGGCGCGCAATTGGTGACCGCCACCCTGTGGTCGCTGCCCACCACCGCGGCGTACCGCCAGTTCACCACGGCCACCGCCGATCCGATGGCCGACGTCGTGGCCGCCGTGGATCACGCGCATGGCGCGCAAGGAGAAGCCGGGTGCGCGGTGAACCGTTGGCAGCGCGAACAGATGCGGCGCTGGCGCGACGGCGAGGCCACGGCGAACCCGCTGTATTGGAGTGCGGTAGTCAGCTTCGCGGTGGACGGCGCACGGTAGCGCTCACGGCGACGCGACGAAGGCCGCGTGCACTGCCAGCACGTCGTCGGGCAGCGAAAGTTCCTCGCGCGCAGCGGGATCGAACGCCACCAGAACGACAAGGCCGGGCCGCAACATCGACACGTCGAGATCGTCGCCGCAGCGCGCCAGCTTGCCGATGAAGGTCTCCCCGGAGACGGCGACCACCTCGATGAAGACCTGACGTTCGACGGTGCGCACGGTGCCGACCCCGACGGCGCGGTCCCCGCCGCCGCGACGCCGGGCGCACCTGAGCCGGTCAACCAGCACCAACAGCTTGTTCATGCCACCAGGGTGAAGCCACCGGCCGGCTACCGAACCCAAGTTTTCGGCTGCCGCGTTTCGCGCGATGCCCCTATTCTGTGCAGATGAGCGCGGATTCGCAGCTGGCCGTCGCGGTCGGCCACCCACGCCGGTCGGTGATCGACGCGGCATGGCGGGCGATCGGCCCGGGTGTGGAGGTGCTCAGCAGCGACGACGGCGGCCCGTTGAGCCGCACCGTCAAACGCATCATCGACCCCCTGGTGCTCCGGCTGCGGTCGAACCCGCAATATTCGGCTCCGGTCGTCACCCCCGAGACGGCCGCGGCGATGCGTGACCTGATCGTCGGCAGTGGCGCCGAATTACGCTCGGCCGCAGCTTGGTTCGAGGTTCTCAAAATGGAGCGCCGCCGGCAGCGCATCCGCACGGGAAACGCCCAGGAACTGTACTTCCCGGTGTGTTTCGAGCTCGCGGTGACGAAAGGCCCACCGGCACCGCAGGATCGCGAGACGGCCGCGGCGGTGCTGGGCGACGTCCACCAGGGCCGCGACCGCACCGCGATCGAGGTGCTGCACCAATACGTGGCCGAGGCCGAAACCATCGCGAAGCTGGCCGACCAGCTCGACCGCAGCTGGCGCGACGTGCGGGCCGGTAACACCGTCACCGCCCCCTTCCTGGCCGAGCTCACCACCGTGCTGGGGCCGGCCAACAGCCACCGCACCGCGACGGCGCGGCAGCGCGTCTGGTCGGCAATGATCGCCGACGCCACCCCGTACAACCTCGGGGCCCTGGCCCGCGTCGAGGCGGCGGAACTGCCGTGGTCGATCGTCGAACTCGGCCTGAGTTCCGTTGCCCCGCAACGCCCCCCGCAAGTCGCGGGTGACCCCGACAGCGACCGGCCGCTGGACCGCAGCGTGGTGGACCGGGTGCGCGCGACGCTGCGCCGCGCCCTGGACCGCGACGCGCTGCCCGATATCCCCCTGCTCTGCGAGGAGGAGGTCGACCGGGCCTGCGCGCCCTGGGGGCTGATGGCCGAGGACAAGCAGGCCACGCTCGTCGCGGGGATCGAGGTGGCGGTGGAGCTGGCCCCGCTGGACCCGTCCGTCGCCAGCCGCTACGCCCTGGCGGCGCAGATTCAGGCGCGGTTGCGCAAGGAGGCCTACGTGCTGCACGCCAGGCGTTACCTCGCTGAGGGCGGCCCCATCCATCCACGCCAACGGCAGGTGGTCGACGACCTCGCCGCCTACGCGCAGCCCTACCTGAGCCGGCTCTGGGCGCGGCTGCACGGGCGCGACGTGTGGCAGGACCCGTGCGGCGACGTCGATGACGTGCGATCGCTGCTCGAAGGCGTCGCGCGCTCGGTGAGCCTGGACCACCGGCAGCGGATCAAGGCGATGCTGGAATTGCAGGTGGCCGGATGAGATTGGTTGCCGATTCCGGCCTGTGGAGCACCGGACCCGTCAGCGAGGCTACGCCGCTGGCCGCGGTGCTGGAGGTCAGCGGCGCGGTGCTGTCGTGGACTTTGGACCAGCCCGGCGAGCCGGACGCTGCGGCAACCCACATCACGTTCACCGATTTCGGCCGCGCCGACTGGCTTTGGCGGATCCTCGGCGAATCCGGACACGTCGCCCTGGCTTCGGCGGTGGGATCGGCGTACGACCCGCACGGCATCGACCTCGCCGGCGTGGACATCCTGCCGGGCTCGGTCGCCACGCTCCGCAGGCTGGCCGTGGGCCATTGGCTGCGGCGCTGGTGGCCCGCCAGCCGGCGCGACGGCATCGCCGGGCTCGACCGCGCGCTGCTGGACCTCGAGGTCGCGTTGCTGACCGCCGGCGCGCAGGGCTTCTTCGCCGACGACACCCTGGATTCCGACGTGGCGGGATTGCTGGCGCCGCATGCCGACGCCCTGGCCGCGTACCTAGCCGACGGTGATCCGCGCGCACTCGATCTGGTGCGGGCGGGCGCCGGCCTGGCCGACGAAATGGGGGTGGACGGCCCCGGCTGGCCCGAACTCTTTGCTGCCCTTGACGATTCGAGCATGCCCTTGAGCGCGCCGAGCGGCCGCCGCGACGACTACGCCCTGGCCGCCGGGGCTGGCGCCGGCTCGCGCGCCGTGGCTCCGATCGCCCGCGGCACCGCGTCCGTCAGCTGGAGCGGGGTGCCGCCCGGCATCTTCGACGCGGGCGAGAACACCGTCGACTGGACGATCGAGGCGGCCGGGGTGGCCGTCGCGGCACTGGTGCGGGCGGCCGTCATCGGCCCGGACGCGCCCACCGGCGTGCAGGTGCGATTGCGCTCCGGCGCCGTTTCCGGCACCGGAGCCTTGGACGCCGACGGCCGAGCGACCCTCCCCCTGGTCGACGGCGAGCAACGTCCGCTCACGGAATCGGCGGCGTGGGACCACGATTGGTCGGCGACGTCGGTGCTCGTCGGGGTCGAGACGACGGAGTCCCCCGAAACCCGGGAACGCGTGCGGCGGTGGGCGCGGGCGCGGCTGGACCGGCCGGCCCGCGACGCGTTTCTCGCCGAAATTCTGGCGGCCGAATCCGCCTACTAACGCTGGTCCCGATTCCCTATGCTGAGCGAGTGCCAAACAACTATCGAGTGGTTCAGTGGAACACCGGCAATGTCGGCAAGAGCTCGCTGAAGTCGATCGTCGCCAACCCCACCTATGAACTGGTGGGCTGCTACGCCTGGTCGGCGGAGAAGGTCGGCCGCGACGCCGGCGAACTTGTCGGGATCCCCCCGCTGGGCGTGCCGGCCACCAACGACGTCGACGCGCTGCTCGCGCTGAAGCCGGACTGCGTGGTCTACAACCCGATGTGGATCGACGTCGACGAGCTGGTCCGCATCCTGTCCGCGGGCGTCAACGTGGTGACCACGGCGTCGTTCATCACCGGGGGAAACCTCGGGAACGGCCGCGAGAAGATAGTGGAGGCCTGCGAGAAGAGCGGCGCCACAATTTTCGGGTCCGGGGTGAGTCCGGGTTTCGCCGAGCTGCTGGCCATCGTGTCGGCGATGGTGTGCAATCGGATCGACAAGGTCACGGTGAACGAGGCCGCCGACACCACGTTCTACGACTCACCGGAGACCGAGAAGCCGGTGGGCTTCGGCCAGCCGATCGACCACCCCGAGCTGCCGGCGATGGCGGCGAAGGGAACGGCCATCTTCGGCGAGGCCGTCCGGCTGGTGGGCGACGCGCTCGGCGTCGAGCTCGACGAGGTGAAGTGCGTGGCCGAGTTCGCCCAGACGACGGCCGATCTCGAAATGGCGTCCTGGACCATCCCCGCGGGATGCGTGGCGGGCGTCTACATCAGCTGGCAGGGCATAGTCGGTGACACCACCCTGATCGACCTGAACGTGCGGTGGCGCAAGGGACAGACGCTCGAACCCGACTGGAAGATCGAACAGGACGGCTGGGTCATCCAGATCGACGGGCAGCCGACGGTGACCACCAAGGTCGGCTTTCTGCCGCCGCCGTACTTCGAGGCGACGACGATCGAGGAGTTCATGGACCTCGGCCACATCATGACCGCGATGCCGGCGATCAACGCGATCCCGGCCGTCGTCGCGGCCGCGCCGGGCATCGTCACCTACACCGATCTTCCGCTGACGCTGCCGCGTGGGAACGCCTACGTCAGCATGGGGCGGTGATTGCGAAGCGCATCGTCGTCGGTGTTGCGATCGCGGTGACCTCGGCGGCATCGGGCGGGCGCTCAACAGCCCTGGCGCGCATGCCGATCCGTGTCCCGCCGTCGAGGTGGCGTTTGCCCGCGGCACCGGCCAACCCGCGGGTGTCGGCAGCGTCGGCCAGGCGTTCGTCGACTCGCTCGGCTCTCAGCTTTCCGGTCGATCGATGGGTGTCTACCCGGTGAACTACCCCGCGACTGAGGCTTTTGCGGCGAGCGACCAGAACAGTGCTGATGACCTGGTCGCTCACGTGCAGGACATGATCGGACGCTGCCCCAACACCCGAGGTGCTCGGGGGATTTTCGCAGGGTGCGGGTGTGATCGATTTGGCCACGCCGGCCATGCCGCCCCAGGCCGCTGATCATGTCGCGGCGATCGCCGTCTTCGGCAATCCGACGAGCGCACTCGCGAATCATCTGTCGGGCACCGCGTTTCCCCCGATCCGTCCGCCGTACGCCGCGAAGACCATCGACAGGTGCGCCGCCGGTGACCCGGCGTGCTCCGACGGCTCCACCATCAACGTCTTCGCGCACGCCTCGTATGTGCAGTCCGGGATGACGGCGCAGGCCGCAACCTTGGTCGCCGCCCGGCTATAGGGCCGCCTTGCGCCGCGCGGGCTTGGCGTAGGTGGCGCCGAGCTGCGGTACCCGCAGCGGGCCCTGGTCGCGGGCCGCCAAGATGGCGTTGCGCAACGGACGGGCCAGGCCCGCAAAGGATCCCATGTCGAACAGCAAGGGCGTCAGCAACCGGTTGTGGACGAAGCCGAACGAGCTGCCGGCTTCGGGGTCGGCCCAGCCGAGCGTGCCACCGAGACCGACGTGGCCGAAACCGCGCAGCAAACCGGGCACCGGCGATTCGTGGTAGCCGAGGTGAAATGGCATGGGCACCACCATGTTCGCGTCGGGCCACTTGCGCCGCGCCTGCCCGGCCAGGCCGCGCGCCAGCTCCTCGGACAGGTACTTCTTGCCGTCGATGCGGCCGTCGTTGGCCAGCACGGCATACATCTTCGCCAGCCCACGGCCGGTCACCACACCGTTGGCAGCGGGGACCTCCCCGTCGAGGAAGGGTGTGTCCCCCTTGATCAGAGAGACGACGCCGGGAAAGTACATCGCGCCCAGCGCGCCGGAGAACGGCAGGCCGGCCATCTTGGGTGCGATGAAGTTGAACACCGGGGCGCGCAGCCTGCCCTGCGGTATCAGGATTTCCGCGGGCTTGGTCGGCGAGCCTTCCGGAGGGCGGCCGAGGTGCAAGCCGTCGGTGTTGAGGGGACGCGCGACCTCCTGGCGGATCAGGTCCCGCATGCCCTTGCCCGTCACCGCCCTGGCCAGCCCGGATAACAGCCATCCGTAGGTAAGGGCGTGATAGGCCTGCACGCCGCGCAAGTGGTCGACCGGCGCGGCGGCGAGGCGTTCCTCCATCAGGACGTGGTCCATCAACTGCGCCTTGGTGACGCCGCGCAGGTGCGACAACCCGGAGCGGTGCCGCAAGACGTCGCGGACCGTGATTTCCGCCTTGCCGTTCGCCGCGAACTCGGGCCAGTATTCGG